>CAKTJA010000044.1 GCA_934567115.1 uncultured Oscillospiraceae bacterium | reverse complement strand
CGTTCTGGCAGAACACGCAGCCGAGATTGCAGCCGGTAAAAAACACGCAGCCGGCGCCCCGCGTCCCGCTGAGCACCGGCTCCTCCCAGTGATGGAGCATCGCCTTTGCCGCGGCAGCGCCCGCGGGCATGGCGCAGAACCCGCCGCCCGCGCGCTCCGTTCGCTCCGCGCCGCAGCGGCGCGGACAGATATCGCACACCATCAGTCTCCCGTCCCCCGACCGTCAAAATCCGGGCCAAGGTCCCCGGCCATCCAGTGGCGGCGGCACAGGCCGATGTACTGGTCGTTCGCGCCGAGCACGACCTGCTCGCCCTCCTTGAGCACCTTGCCGTCCTTATCAAAGCGGGCGTTGAACGCCGCCTTTTTCCCGCACCAGCAGATCGTTTTGACCTCCTCCAGCTTATCCGCCATGACGAGAAGCTCATAGCTGCCGGGGAACAGCTCGCCCTTGAAATCCGCGCGCAGACCGTAGCAGATCACCGGGATGGCGCAGTCGTCCACCAGATGCACGAGATAGCGGACCTCCTCGCGCGTCAGGAACTGCGCCTCGTCCACGATGATGCAGGCGTAGTCCATCAGCTGCTCCTCGCTCATGGAGCGCATCTCATGAAAATATATGCAGGGAAACGACAGTCCCATGCGGGAGTGGACCATGTGGTCGCCGTCGCGCGTGTCGAGCTTCGGCTTGCACAGCAGCGTCTTCTGCCCGCGCTCTTCGTAGTTGAAGCGCGCCATGAGCGCGTTGGCCGTCTTGCTGGACCCCATGGCCCCGTATTTAAAATAAAGCTGCGCCATTATAACTCCTCCTGAATGCCGTTCAGCGCGCCGCGCGCCGCCCTCAGATAAAACCGAAAGGCGGAAGGGATCGCCGCGCGCTCAAGCGCCTGGGCGTCCGCCCAGAAAAAATCTCCGTTCTCTCCCTCGGCCTCGCCGAGGTAGCCGTGCATGTCCCACTCGACATGCGTAAAAATATGCCTCGCCGCGCCGACGGGCGAAAGCGTCCGCGCCGTCAGCCCCCACTGCGAAAGCGCGAGCCGCGCGCCCGCTCCGTCAAGATTCCCGGGCACGTTCGGAAACTCCCACAGTCCCGCAAGAAGCCCCCGTTCGGCGCGCCTGTGAAGCGCGACCCGCCCGCCGCGCAGCAGCAGAAACACCGTGCGCTCCTCGGCCCTTCGCGGCTTTTTCGCCGCGCGGACGGGAAGCCGGTCCGTCATACCGTCCCGATACGCCGCGCAAAGCCCCCGCACGGGGCAGACACCGCACAGCGGCGCGCCGTTCGGAAGGCAGACCGTCGCGCCCAGGTCCATCATGGCCTGATTCCATTCTCCGGGACGCTCACGGTCCATACCGTCGGCAAGCATGGCGCGGAACCTCCTGCGCACGCCGGCGTCCGTAATGTCCTCGGCGATCCCCGTGACGCGGGCCGCGACGCGCAGAAGATTGCCGTCCACAGCCGGCTCCGCCGCGCCGAAGGCCATGGACGCGACGGCGCTCGCCGTATAGTCGCCCACGCCCGGCAGGGCGAGCAGCCCCTCCCTCGTGCGCGGAAACTCGCCGCCGTACGAGTCCACGAGCAGCTGCGCCGCGCGGTGCAGATTGCGTGCGCGGGAGTAGTAGCCCAGTCCCTCCCAAAGCTTGAAAAGGCGCTCCTCGCTCACCCGCGCGAGCGCGTACACGTCTCCAAGCTCGTTCATAAAACGCTCGTAATAGCCGAGCACAGCCTGCACGCGCGTCTGCTGAAGCATGATCTCCGACACCCAGATACGGTAGGGGTCGCGAACGCCGCGCCACGGCAGGCTGCGCCCGTGAATCTCATACCACGCCAGAAGAGGCGCGGAAAGGGCGTTAAGCCGCTGCTGCCGATCCATCGTTTCCATCACCTGTTGAAGCGCGCGGCGAAGCCGCAGCGGCGGCACAACTCCTCCGCCGGGACGCGGCGGGAAAAGCCGTCGCGCAGCGCACACGCGCGCGAAGACTGCAATATTTCGTCAAGCGGCTGCTCGAAGAGGTTCCCAAGCGCGACGTCCCCCTCATGGTCGAGGCAGCACGGCGTTACGGTCCCGTCCGCGAGCACGCCGAGCTGGTCGCGCAGACCGAGGCAGAACTGCGTGCCGCTCTCGTCCGCCCCAAGCGAGGGCCAGTCGAACCGGGCCGCGCGCTCAAGGTACATCCCCTCGCGCAGACGGAAGCTCCCCTCGCGCGGCTGGGGCCACTCGCCCGGACAGCGCTCGCGCAGAAAATCCGTGATCGCACCGTTCCGTTCCTCCGCGCCGCCGCCGTTCCAAAGCCGCAGCGCGACGATCACGCCGCGCGACGACGCCTGAAGCGCAAACGCCCAGACCTCCTCAAGATAGCGCTTCTCCCGCTCTCTCGGCCCGCTGTTCCCCTCGAAGCTGTGCAGCGATACGCTGACCTTATGGAGCGCGGGGGACGCGAGCAGCGTCTCTCCCCGCCGCGCGAGCAACGTCCCGTTCGTCGTGACGCACACGCGCAGACGGCGCGCGGACGCGGCGGCAAGCAGCCTGTCAAGCTGCGGGTGCATCAGCGGCTCGCCCATCACGTGAAGATAGACGTAGCTGACCCGCCCCTCCAGCCTTTGCAGCACAAGCTCAAACTCCTCCGGCGACATGGTGCGCGGCGCGCGGGAGGTCCCCGGGCAGAACGAGCAGCGCAGGTTGCAGCGGTTCGTGATCTCGATATACGCTTTTTTCAGCATCCGCGCGCCCTCCCGTCCTTTGTCAGCAAAAAGTATATCACAAAGGCGAAGGCTTGCCAATACGGTATTTTTCTGGTAAAATGGCGGCACACATATAAAGGAGTCTCCGCCATGAACGTCACCTTTATCGCCCACAGCGCTTTTTTGCTGGAATGGGAAAAATTCTACACGCTGTTCGACTATGTGCTCAACGAGGACTACACCGCCCCGCTGCCCGAGCTGAAGGAGGATAAGCCGCTGCTGGTCTTTGCCAGCCACGCGCACGAGGACCATTTCGACGGAAGGATCTTCGCCCTGCTGGAGGGCCGCCCGGACACGCGCTTTTTCCTCTCGCACGACATCCGCATGGCCGAGCGCTACCGCCAGCGCATGGGCGTTTCCGACGAAACGTTCGCGCGCTGCACACGGCTGCGCGCCGACGAGGTCCTGCTCACCTCCGCCGCCGGCGAGGATCTGAGCATCCGCACCGTCAAGTCTACGGACATCGGCTGCGCGTTCCTGCTGCGAAGTGAGGGGAAGCTGGTCTACCACGCAGGCGACCTGAACTGGTGGCACTGGGAGAGCGAGGGCGCGGCCTACTGCGCCGGCATGGCCGAGAGCTATCGCCGCGCGATGGAAAAGCTCGCCGCCGCCGTGCGCGACGAGGCGGCCGACTCCGGCGTCGAGCCGGAGCTTCTCGCGGCGATGGTCCCGCTCGATCCGCGCCTCGGTCCGGAGGCCGAGCGGCTCGGGATCGAGGGGCTTCTCAAAAGCGTCCGGGTGCGGCACGTCTTTCCCATGCACCTCTGGAAGCATTTTGAAGCGATCGACCGCTGCCGCGCCGCGCTCGGCGCACAGGCGGAGCGCATCGTCCGCATAACGGCGCAGGGCGAACGCTTCACGATCTGACGGCGGTCCACGCCGTCCTCGAAGCCGCAGACCGCGCCCGCGACAATCCGTCCTCCTTCCGCCCGCAGCCGCCGTGCCGGTCTGCGGGCGGATTTTTTCGCTCTGCCGTTATCTCCCCTCGGGCGCGTTGAACACATACCGGTCCAGCCGCTCAAAGGCCTCCTCCAGCTTCGCCTTCGGCAGCGCAAGGTTGATCCGGATATGGTGCGCGCCGTGGAAGGCGCGGCCGTCCTGCCAGAGAACGCCGGCCTCATAGCCCCGGCGAAGCAGCTCGTCCATGGTCGCTCCGTGCGCGGCGCACCAGTCCGCGCAGTCCGGGAAAAGCATATACGTCCCCTGAGGCCGCGCAGCCGAAACGCCGTGGAACCGCTCCGCGATATACCGGCAGGCCCAGTCCGCGTTCCCGCTCAGCACGCCGCGCAGCTCGTCGGCCCATTCTCCGCCCTCGTCGGAATAGGCGCCGATGAGCGCGTGCATGGACAGGACGTTCATCTCGTTATAATGGTCCGTCTTACCCGCCCGCTCCACGCGGTCGCGCAGCAGGTCGTTATAGATGATATGATACGACCCGACCAGCCCGGCAAGGTTGAACGTCTTCGTCGGCGCGTAGAGCGCGACCGTACGGTCCCTCGCGTCCGCGCTGACGCTCTGCGTCGGGATATGCCTGTTGTCGAACAGCGTCAGGTCCGACCAGATCTCGTCGGAAACGACATAAACGTCGTACTTGCGGAAAAGCTCCATCGCCCGCTCGATCTCCCACCGCTCCCACACGCGGCCGGTCGGGTTGTGCGGCGAGCAGAACACCGCCGCGTGGATGCGGCGCTCGCGCAGCTTCCGCTCCATGTCCTCAAAGTCCATGCGCCACACGCCGTTTTCGTCCCGCGCCAGCGGCGAGTGGACAATGCGCAGGCCGTTCCTCTCCAGACTGCTCGTGAAGCCGATGTAGGTCGGCGCGTGCAGCAGCACCTCGTCCCCGCGCCCGCACAGCACATTCAGCGCCGAGAGCACGCCGCCGAGCACGCCGTTCTCATAGCCGATGTGCCGATCCTCCAGCCCCTCGACGCCGTTGCGCCGGCTCTGCCAGCGAAGGATCGCGTCGTAATACTCCCTCCCCGGCTCAAAATAGCCGAACAGCGGGTGCCGCAGCCGCTGTTCGATCGCGCGGCACACGGCGGGCGCGGTCGCAAAGCTCATATCGGCGACCCACATCGGGATGGCCGGAAAGCGCGGCTCCATCCCGCGCGGCATCCCCGGCGGCGGGCAGTCCACCGCCAGCGCGTCACACCCTCTTCTGTCATAGATCGTAGTAAAATCGTATTTCAAGGCTCGTTTCCTCCTCAGCCGTATTTTTACCGTCCGCTCACGCTTCGGCGCGGGCGGACGCTTATCTGTGCGCCCTGCGGTACTCCGTCGGCAGCATGCCGCAGGTCTTTCGAAACTCCGCGGAAAATTTGCTCTGGCTCTCGTAGCCGACCGAGGCGGCGACCTGCGCCACGCTCGTATCCGTTTCGCGCAGCAGCGCTGCCGCCCGCTCCATGCGGTGCTCGCGGATGTGCGCCGCGATGGACTGCCCGTAAACCGCCTTGAACACCTCCTTCATCGTCGAGGGGTTCATCAGAAAGCGGCGCGAAAGCTCCTCGATCGTGATGCGGCAGGCAAGGTCCTCCGTCAGCGCCTCGTGTACGCGGCGGATCGTCTCCACCTGCCCCGCCGGGTAAACGCCCTCGGCCCCGTCCGTGTCCGCGTCAAGCGGCGGCAGGTGCGGCGCGGCGGCAACGCCGTCCTCCTCCGGACACGCCACCTCGACCGTCCGCTCGATGATCTGGTGCAGAAGCTGCGCCTGTTCGCTGTGCGCGGCGCGGTAGTAGACCTCCTTCCCCTCGCGCCGGCTGACGATCAGCCCGCTGTCCTTCAGCTGGCGCAGATGGTGCGACAGCGCGGGGGAGCTCATGCCCATCATCGCCGAAAGGTTCACAACGCATTCCTCGCAGTGGCACAAAAGCCAGAAAAGCCGGACGCGGTTCGCGTCGGCAAGCTGCCGGAACACACTGGAGACCGTCTGAAAATGATCCGTCCGGTCAAGATACTCCATCAGCTGCCCGGCGCGCGCGGCGTTTCCGTGCCTGTGCGGAAGTTCCATAAAAGCCATCCTCCCTTCGGCCCGCCCCGTTTGGAAGTACTTTTCGCCCGTTCGGAAGAGAACGGGGCGGGGACCTTGACTTTTCTCCTCAGGTCCAGTATAGTACGGTCACAAGAATTAAACAAGTGCTTAATCGTTTAATCCCAAATTTTTTGAAAAGGAGAGCTTACCATGAAAAAGACCTACAGCATCGAAGTGGATTGCGCCAACTGCGCCAACCTGATGGAGGACGCCGCCAAAAAGACGGAGGGCGTGCTGGACGCGGCGGTCAATTTCATGATGCAGAAAATGACCGTGGAATTTGCCGACGGTCAGGACTGCACCGCCGTGATGAAGCGCGTTTTGAAAAACTGCAAAAAGGTCGAGGACGACTGCGAGATCTACATCTGAGGCCTCCGGACGCGCCGTCCGCGCCCGAAGAATCAATCGGAATGGAAGTATTTCATATGACAGGGAAACAGAAAAAAATGCTTTGGCGCATCCTTGCCGCCGCCGTCATGCTGCTCGCGGCAAAGCTCGCCCCGCTGCCTCTGCCCGCGGCGACCGCGCTTTACTTCGCGGCCTATTTCACCGTCGGCTTCGACATTCTGCACAAGGCATGGAAGGGCATCCTCAACCGGCGGGTGTTCGACGAGAACTTCCTCATGGCGGTCGCGACCGTCGGCGCCATCGCGCTCGCGGTCTATAACCGGAGCGGCGATTATTCCGAGGCGGTCGCCGTCATGCTCTTCTACCAGATCGGTGAGCTGTTCCAGAGCTACGCCGTCGGAAAGTCCCGCCGCAGCATCACCGCGCTGATGGACATCCGCCCGGACTACGCCAACATCGAGCGCGGCGGAACGCTTGAGCAGGTCGATCCCGGCGAGATCGCCGTCGGCACGGTCATCGTCGTCCGACCGGGAGAGAAGGTCCCTCTTGACGGCGTGGTGGAGGACGGCTCGTCCACGCTGAACACCGCCGCGCTGACGGGGGAGAGCCTTCCCTGCGACGTGGAGGCGGGCGACGAGGTCATCAGCGGCTGCATCAACATGACGGGCGTGCTCCGGATCAGAACGACAAAGGCGTTCGGCGAATCCACCGTCTCCAAAATTCTGGAGCTGATGGAAAATTCCAGCAGCCACAAGTCCCGCTCCGAAAGCTTTATTTCCCGGTTCGCAAAGGTCTATACGCCCGCCGTCTGCTACAGCGCGCTCGCGCTGGCGGTGCTCCCTCCGCTGTTCCTGCTCTTCACCGGCGCGGACGCGCAGTGGGGAACATGGATCTACCGTGCGCTGACCTTCCTTGTCATCAGCTGCCCCTGTGCGCTGGTCATCAGCATTCCCCTGAGCTTTTTCGCCGGTCTCGGCGGCGCGGGCAGGGAGGGCGTGCTGGTCAAAGGCTCGAACTATCTTGAGGCGCTTTCCCAGACCGAGACCGTTGTTTTCGACAAGACGGGCACGCTCACACAGGGCGTTTTCGAGGTCAGCGCCGTGCACCACAGCCCGTATGAGCAGCAAAAGCTTCTGGAATACGCGGCGCTTGCCGAAAGCGCCTCGTCCCACCCGATCAGCAAAAGCCTTCGGCGCGCCTGCGGCGAGAGGCTTGACCTCTCCCGCGTGACGGACATACAGGAGCTGAGCGGGCGCGGCGTGACCGCCGTTGTGGACGGTGTGCGCGTCGCCGCCGGCAACGGCCGGCTGATGGATGAGCTTGGCGTTGCGTGGCGGGAGTGCGGCAGCATCGGCACCGTCGTCCACATGGCCGTTGACGGAAAATACGCCGGTCATATCGTGATCTCCGACATGGAAAAGCCGCATTCGCGCGACGCGATCGCGGCGCTCAAGGCGGCGGGCGTTAAAAAGACCGTCATGCTCACCGGCGACGTCAGCCGGGTCGCCGAGGTGGTCGCGGCCGATCTGGGCGTTGACGAGTTCCATGCGGAGCTTCTGCCCGCCGACAAGGTCAGCGCCGTCGAAAGTCTGCTTGCCGCGCAGCCGAAGGGTGCGAAGCTCGCCTTCGTGGGCGACGGCGTGAACGACGCGCCCGTTCTCTCCCGCGCGGACATCGGCATCGCCATGGGCGCGATGGGGTCCGACGCGGCGATCGAGGCGGCGGACGTCGTGCTGATGGACGACGACCCGATGAAGATCGCCAAGGCCATCAAGATCTCCCGCAAGTGCATCCGCATTGTGCACCAGAACATCGTGTTTTCTCTGGGCGTGAAGCTGGCTTGTCTGCTGCTTGTCGCCGTCGGAGTTGCAAACATGTGGATGGGCATTTTCGCCGACGTCGGCGTGATGGTGCTGGCGGTGCTCAACGCGATCCGCGCGCTGCGCGTCCATAATCTGTGATCCGCGCTGCGGGCGGTGTGCCGGGAAAGCATCAGCGCGCCGCTCGCAGCCTTAATTTTCCGCAAATTATTTTTCTTCTCTCTTGACATTTCCGAAAAAAGGTGTATACTTCGAGCTAATTTCATAAGTCCTGATAGAGGCGCGGCTGACAAGAGTAGCTCCACAGAACCCGGCGGGAACCGGGGGGCGAAAGGGGAGGCCGCCGAGGGGGTGCGCGGATTCCCGTCCGCGTGTTCACCGGGCCGGGGGATAACATCCGTCGGACTGTCGCCGAAAGGCGGAGAGCTGTCATGATCCGAAACGCGTCCCCCCGTACGCCGGTACAGGTGCGCTTTTTAAGTCATGATGGAGATCATGGCTTAATTTTTTATGCACGCATACCGTGCGGAAAGGGGAACTCTCATGTTTGTCAACACCTTCTGGGCGCTTGTGCCGCCCATCGTCGCCATCGGCCTCGCGCTGCTGACGAAGGAAACGTACTCCTCGCTCTTCATCGGCATCCTTGTCGGCGCGCTGCTCGCCACGGATTTCAGTCCCATCGGCGCGCTCGATACCATCATCAACGACGGCCTGATCGCCGCCATCGCCGAAAACGCCGGCATTTTCCTCTTCCTCGTCATTCTCGGCGTGATGGTCGCGCTGGTCAACGCAACCGGCGGCTCCGCCGCGTTCGGCCGCTGGGCCGCGAGCCATATTCACTCCAAGGCGGGCGCTCTGCTTGCGGCCTTTATGCTCGGCATTCTGATCTTCATCGACGACTATTTCAACTGCCTGACCGTCGGCTCCGTCATGACCCCCGTGACCGACAGCCAGAAGATCTCCCGCGTGAAGCTGGCCTATCTCATTGACGCGACCGCCGCGCCGATCTGCATGATCGCGCCGATCTCCTCCTGGGCAGCCGCCGTCTCCGGCGTCGCCGCCAAGCTCGACACGGGCGTGTCCGGCATCCAGCTGTTTATCGAGGCGATCCCTTATAATTTCTACTCCCTGCTCACCATCGTGTTCGTCATCACCATGGTCCTGCTCGGCGTGGACTACGGCCCCATGGCTGCGGCGGAGCTCAAGGCCGCGCGCACCGGCGACCTCGGCGCGCTGAGCGAGGAGCATGAGGAAGGCTCCTCCCGCGCGAATATGTGGGATATGCTCATTCCGATTTTCCTGCTCATCATCTTCTGCGTCATCGGCCTCATGTACGTCGGCGGCTTCTGGGACCCGGAGACCAACGC
>CAKTJA010000043.1 GCA_934567115.1 uncultured Oscillospiraceae bacterium | reverse complement strand
CAAGAAGACTGTCTCGCTCGAGATCGCCGAGCAGCTCGGCTGGAAGATGCCCGACTACCTCGCCATCTCCGTGGGCGACGGCTGCACCATCGCGGGCGTGTGGAAGGGTCTCAAGGACCTTTACGCCATCGGCTTTATTGACAAGCTGCCGCGCCTGATCTCCGCACAGGCGGAGGGCTGCCACCCGATCAACCGCGCCATCGCCACCGGCGAGCCGTGGCAGCCGATGGAGGAGAACACGCTTGCCGACTCCATTGCCGTTGGCGTGCCGCGCAACGCGGACAAGGCGCTTGCGGCGATCCGCGAGTCGAACGGCATCGTCGTGAACGTGACGGATGAGGAGATCATGGCCGCGCAGAAGCTGCTCGGCACCACCTGCGGCGTGTTCGGCGAGCCGGCCGGCGTTACCGGTACGGCGGGCGTGAAGAAGCTCTGCGAGCAGGGCGTGCTCGGCGCGAACGACACGATCGTTTCCGTCGTGACCGGCAACGGCCTGAAGGACGTCGCCAACGCCATCAAGTTCTGCGGCGAGCCGATGAGCCTGCCGAACGATCTTGACCTGCTTGTTAAGGAGTTTGACAAGCGCGGCATCCGTACAGAGTGATCCGAACGGGAAAAGCGGAAAAAGCATTGAAAAAACGGAGAGCCGGGTCATTTGACCCGGCTCTTCGCATGACTCCGCATGACTGGGCTGTGAAGCGCTGCGGAACCTTTTCGACGGACGGAAACGCCGTCTCTCCCGAGCTTCGGGAGGGGCGGCGTTTTGCGCTGTGCGGAATGAAGCCCGCCGCGCGCGAGGCTTGACCTGTAAGCGGAAAAGGCGGGCAATGCACGGGAGCTGTAATAAAAAGCATTGGACAAAGGAAGCCGCGCAGTCGGCACGCCGCATGGGCCGCAGAAGAAAGAGCCGCACAGCCAATATGCTTGACCGTGCGGCTCCGATGCGTTGAGGCTTTGACCGCAAAAGCCGCTTGGAAAGGCGGCGTTTTGCGCTGGCGGGAGGGGAGGTGTAAAGCGGCTCTCCCGTCCGGCTCCTCAGACGAAAATTATTTCACGGTGTTGACCGCGCCGAGGAAGAGCGGCAGACCGTCCGCGCCCGTGATGAGGAAAGCGAACGGGCGGTTCAGATTCATTTCGACGGTGGGAAGGTCCTGCGGCGGAAGCGCCGTTTCCGCCACGGCGATGGCGGTGAACGCGGCGGCCTCGCAGCCCTCCTCGTCAAGCGTTACGCGGGCGGCGTGCTGCACCTGAGAGACGGCGGTCGGCAGCGCGAAGTCCGCGAGCGGAGAGAAGTCGGCGCGGTCTGCGTCGAACGCGTCGCTGATGCCGAGCGCCTTGAGCGCCGAGGTCAGCTCAAGGTCGGAGCTGACGTCGAGCTTGGGCACGCTCCAGAGAAGCTTGGCGCTCTGCGTGTCCTCACGTTCGTTCATGCCGGAGAGGAAGCCGCGCATAAGCGTTTCGTCGCCAAGCAGAGAGGACAGCGTCACATCCTCGTCGGGCAGAAGGAACGCCATGCTCTCGCCCCCGCGAAAGCGCAGCTGCGCGATCGTACAGGATTTTTCCCGCACATACTGCGCATGGTCCTGCGTTTTGTGCATAAACTGCGTGCGCTGTCCGCCGTCGGCGGAGAAGAAAACGTCCTCATACGTGTTGCCCGCGAAGAACGGATCGCTCCACTGGTCCTTGAAGTACAGCGCGGAGAGAAGCAGGAGCACGGTCTCCGGGGTGGTCTTGACGCCCTCCGCCGCGTCGGAGAGCAGACCGCCGGTGTTGTCGTTCAGCCAAGCGCGGACGGCCCGGTTCGCGTCCTCCGCGCCCATCGGCACGCTGTAGACGGAGGCGTAGTAGCGCTCGGCGAGAAGGCGGAGCGTATCCTCGCGGTACTCCTGCCCGTCGCGGAGCCAGAGGGAGTTTGCGAGCAGCGTTTTCCCGGACGCGCTGTCCGCATAGAGCGAGCGCCAGAGAGCGTCCGCCGTCGTGCGCACGGTCTCCTCGTTTTCCGCGCCGAGCAGGTCCAGCAGCTGGGCGCGCGTCCCGCCGTCCGTGGTTTCGGAAAGCATGGACAGGGCGAGATAGAGGTTCGCGGGAGAGTACACGACGTTTTCGCCGTCCGTGTCTGAGAGAAGCGCGGCTGCGGTTTTGACGCTGTAGTCCGTCAGCGCGGGGACCGCCGCCGCGTCCACGCCGTCGCCGCGCAGGGCGCGGACCGCGTTATAGTACGCGCGGGAGCGCTCGTCGAAGTCGGCCCACAGCTCCGTCTGTGCCTTTTGATAGGCCTCCGACCCCATTTTCTCATAGTCCAGCTTTTCATAAGCCGCCATAAGCTCCGCCTCGCTCGGTTCGGCGGGCAGCTGCGGAAGCGCGGCCTCCGCAAGCGCGTATTGGCTGAGCAGCTTCGCGCCCTCCGCGTTGCCGGTCGGCTCCGCCTCGCCGGACTCGCCGCCGGCCCTGACCTGCATGCAGCCGGAGAGAAGGAAGCTTACGGAGAGAAGAAGCGCAAGGAATTTTTTCATGGCAGTTACCTCCCAGGGTGTCCCCGGCTGCGGGAGGGAAGCGCGGCGCGTCCTCCGGTCGGGGAAGTTGTATCCCTTTGGACGGCGCGGCGAAGGAAAAAGTTCCCGAAAATTTTTGGATGATTTTGTCAGCGCGCGGTTTGAACGCGCGGGAAATACTATGGTCGGGTATTGCGTGGAAAAAAGACAGGGGGAGATCGAAACAATGAAGCGAAATCTTGCGATTTTTGCGGTGACCGCACTGCTGCTCTGTTCGCTCACGGCCTGCGGAGGAAATAAAAACAGCGGGACGGCGAACGATGCCGGCGGAACGGCGAACAGCGGCAGCGGGACGGTCAACGGCACCGGCGGAACAACAAGCGGCGTGACCGGCAGCGATACGGGGACGGCGGATAACGGCGCGATGAGCGGCGTGACGGCCGGCGAGGCGGACGGAAGCGCGGCGAGAAGCGGCTACGGCACACAGGAAGAGCCTGTCGTACGCTATGGCAACGGCTATGGCAATACCAATACGGACAAGGCGGCCACGCCGAACGCCACGCTGCATGGGAGCTATAACAATCCCACCGGAACGCCTGCGGGCCGTGCGGCTGCGTCGGCACGCGGCCTGACCGACGATGCGCGTTACCGGCTGATGCTTGACAACGCCCATGTTCATGACAAGGACGGCTTCCTGCTCGACGGGGAGAACGCGCAGCACAACACCTTCCGGTAAAGAGGGGCGCGCATGGGAAGTCCGCCTGACGGTCTGGAGCGGCGTCCCGCCGCGATGCAATGCCATTAAGCTGAGAACCGGGGCGTTCGCCCCGGTTCTCGGTCTTTGCGGTTTTGGCGGCCTTCTCGGAAATTCGCTAAAAATAAGCCGCCCCATTCCGCGACGCCTGATTGGGAGCCGCTTGACCCGATGATACTGGGGTGACAAGCCGGGGGCTTGTGTGGTATGATGACCGTGAGGCGGTTATCATATTTCAATTTCACCCGATTTTCCCGTCCGCCGCGCGGACGCCGAGAAGCAAGTGGGCGGCGTGATACGAGGCGGTTCAGACGCTACAGCCGAAGCTGAAAGACGATCTCTCCGGGCAGGGCGCGCGCGTCGATCGTTCCGCCATGGGCCTGCGCCGTCGCCCGGGCGATCGACAGCCCGATGCCCGTCCCGCCGGTCGCCCTCGCGTGCGATTCGTCGGGGCGGTAAAAGCGGTCGAACAGGCGGGAAACGTCCATATCCTGCGCATGGGCGCAGGAATTTGCGACCTCCAGCACGGACCGTCTGCCGCTGCGGAACAGCCGAAGGCGTATGCTCCCGCCCTCGTCGCAGTACTTTACGGCGTTGTCCAGCAGGATGGAGACCGTCTGGCAGACCGCCGTCCGGTCCCCGGTCAGCAGGAGGTCGTCCTCGATCTGCTGCGTGTAGCTTTTCCCGGCGGCGCGGGCGAGCGACCGGAACGGCTCTGCGGCTTCCCAGACCGCGTCGCTGAGCGAAAATTCGGCCTTTTCCGGGAACGGGTTTTCCTCGTCCAGACGCGAGAGCGTCACGAGGCTGGTGATGAGCTTGGAGAGGCGGCGCGCCTGAAGCTGGATGCCGCGTACCCATTCGTCGTCCCCGTGCTCCATCGCGAGAAGGTCCGCGCTGGTCAAAATGGCGGTCAGGGGGGTCTTCAGCTCGTGCCCGGCGTTGGTGATGAACTGCTTCTGTGCTTCAAGATTGCGCAGATAAGGCGCGATGGCGCGGGTGGAGAAGACCAGCACCAGCGCGAAGACGATCCCGAGACAGACGACGGCGATCGCCACGGTGATCCAGAGGAGGGAGCGGATGGCCTGAAGTTCCCGCTCGGAGTTGAGGAAGATGACGGTCGTCACGCCGTCGCCGCTTTCCACCAGATAGCGGTAGCCGCCGCAGTAGCCGCAGCGCCGTCCCAGCGCAAGAACGCGCTCGGAAAAGCTGACGGCCTCCTCCTCCGACACGGAGGCGATGAACGCCTGATCGACGCTTTCGACCTGTCCTTCCGCATAGCGGACGGAGAAAAAGCGGAGCGAATACTGCACCTCGCGCGAGAAGCGCCCGAAGTCGCCGAGCGGAGGGGCGTTCTGCTCCGGAGGGGCGTTCTGCTCCGGGGGGGCGCTCTGCCCCGGCGGGGCGGGCGGGTCGCGGCGCTCCTCCGCCTGCAAAAGGCGAAGAAGCATGTCGTCCTGCTGCCGGGCGACGCTGCGATAGTTCCAGAGATTGAGGGCGAGCAGCAAAATCAGCACGACGGCGGAAAACGCCGCCATCGCGGAGCCGATGAAGCGCCGCCGCATTTTTTTCAGCATACGGCCTCCTCCAGCGCGTACCCCGCGCCGCGCACGGTCCGGATCTCAACGTCCGCGTGAAGCTGCTTGAGCTTCTTGCGCAGAAAGCCGATGTAGGTCCATACGACGTCGATCTCCGCAGAGGAGTCCGTGCCCCACACGCGGTCCATCAGAAGCTCGGTGGAGAACACCTGATGCGGATGGCGCAGGAACAGCTCCATGAGCTGAAACTCCTTGTTGTTCAGCCGCAGACCGTCTTCGTTTACAAGCAGCATGTACCGCCCGCAGTCAAGGACCGTGCTCCCCAGAGAGAGCAGCGGCGGGGCGTACGCGCTGCTGCGGCGGGTCAGCGCGCGGACCCGGGCGAGGAACTCGCTTGCCGCGAAGGGTTTGGGAAGGTAGTCGTCCGCGCCCGCGTCCAGTCCGGCGACGCGGTCCTCTACCTCGGCCTTTGCTGTGAGGAACAGGGCCGGTGTCGTGATTCCCTTCTTTCGGATGGCGGTCAGCGCCTCGATCCCGTTCATTTTCGGCATCATGATGTCGAGGACGAGCGCGTCGTAGCGGACGGCCTCGCAGTAATCCACCGCGTCGGCGCCGTTGTGGACGACGTCGACGGAGTACTTGTTTTTCTCCAGCATGACCTTCAGCGCGCGGGCGATGGTGGTCTCGTCTTCCGCGATCAGAATTTTCACGGCGATCCCTCCTGTCTGATCGTAGGATAGCGGCTCAAGCTGAAATCTGCTTGAAATTTTCGGCCTGAGCACATCTAAGTATACCAGAAAAGCGGGAGGGAATAAATACCTGTAAACGATTTTGCCGCCGGGGACGGCGGAGAAGGAGAAGCTGCCATGAAATACGATGAGGAACGCGCCGCGAACGCGGAGCGGCTTGAGGAGACGGTGTCCGCGCTTCTGCGCGCGCGGGGGGCGACGCTCGCCGCGGCGGAGAGCTGCACGGGCGGGCTGGTTGCCAAGCGGATGACGGACCCTGCCGGCGCGTCACGGGTCTTTGCCGGCGGGGTCGTGAGCTATACGAACGAGGTCAAGGAGAGGGCGCTCGGCGTGCCGCGCGCGATGCTGGACGAATACGGCGCGGTCAGCGCTCCGGTCGCCCGCGCGATGGCGGAGGGAGTGCGGACGGTCACCGGCGCGCGGCTGGGGGTGTCGGTCACCGGGGTGGCCGGACCGGACGGCGACGGGTGGGGGAACCCGATCGGGACGGTCTATATCGCGCTCGCCGGCGCGGAGGGGACGCGGTGCAGGCTGTTCCGCTTCGGTGAGCATGAGCGCGGCCGCATCCGCAGCCTTGCGGCCGACGGCGCGCTGGAGCTTGTCCGCTGCTCGCTTACGGGGGGGCCGCGTCCGGGCGAAGACGCGCCCGGGGAAAAATGAATATAATGCAAATTTTGCATTCGTCATTGCAAAATGAAAAATTCTGTGCTATGCTGACGATAAGGATACCGTGCATGTCCGCACGGATGCTATGTAGAAGGAGTGATTACTTATGGTTAGATTGATTATGGGTGAAAAGGGCACCGGTAAGACCAAAAAGCTGATTGAGCTGGTCAACGCCACTGCGGCGGAGGAGTCCGGCAATGTGGTGTGCATCGAGGCGAAGACTTCGATGACCTTTGACATCCATCACCGCGCTCGTCTTCTTTCTGCCGACGAATATCAGATTACGACCTATGAGGGCATGCGCTGCTTCGTCAGCGGTCTGTACGCCGGCAATTACGATATTTCCCATATCTTTATCGACAATTTGTTCAAGATCGTCGGCGGCGAGTGCAATCAGGCGGCGGACGATTTCCTTGATTGGCTCAACCGTTTCAGCAACGACCACGGCGTTAAGTTTACCGTTTCCGTCACGGGCGACCCCAGCCTCGCCACTGACGGAATGCAGAAGTACCTGTAAGCGTCCGGGAAAGAGCAAAAGCAAAAGGCTTCTCCTTCGGGAGAAGCCTTTTCGTTATTTTTGCATTCTCGGACGGAAGCGTCCGGCGGCTCAGGGCAGCTTGACGCGGACGCGCTCGCGTCCCGCCATCGCTCGGCCGCACAGCGCTTCGACGTCCAGCGCCGACTCAAGCTCGCGGACCTCCTCGACGTTCGGCTTCGTCTTGGGATGGCGCGGGGTGAAGACCGTGCAGCAGTCCTCGTAGGGGAGGATGGAGGTGTCGAACGTGCCGATTTTGCGGGAGATGCGGATGATCTCCTCCTTGTCCATGCCGATGAGCGGACGCAGAACGGGAAGATCGACGACGTCCTCGCTCACCCGCAGGGCCTCCATCGTCTGGCTGGCGACCTGTCCGAGGCATTCGCCGGTGACGAGCGCCTTCGCGCGGACCTCTTCGGCGACGCGCTGGGCGAGCCGCATCATGAAACGGCGCATGATGAGCGTGAAATGGTCCTCGGGGCAGCTGGTGCGGATCTGCTCCTGAATTTCGGTAAACGGGACGATGTGTACGGTCAGCCGCCCGCACCACGGCGTGAGCAACTGCGCCAGCTCAAGCACCTTTTCCCGCGCCGCGTCGGAGGTGTAGGGCGGGGAGAAAAAGTGTACCATTTCGAGCGACACGCCGCGCTTTGCCATCATGTAGGACGCGACCGGCGAATCAATGCCGCCGGAGAGCAGCGAGACGGCGCTGCCGCCCATGCCGACGGGAAGTCCGCCCGCGCCCGGCTCGGCGGGGCCGTGGACGTAGGCCGCGTTGTCGCGGACCTCGATGAAGACGGTCAGCTCCGGGTCGTGGACGTTGACCGCGCAGCCCGGGAACGCCTGGCGGAGCGCTCCGCCGACCTGCTGAGAGAGCTGGATGGAGGTGAGCGGGAAGGCCTTGTCCGCGCGCTTGCTCTCCACCTTGAAATCCTTCGCGCGGGAAAATTCGGGCGCGAGATAGGCCTTCGCCGTGCGGATGATGGCCTGTACGTCCTTTTCACACGGCAGCGCACGGCTGACCGCGATAACGCCGAACACCTGACGGCAGGCGGCGTAGGCCGCAGCAAGGTCGCAGCCGTCGTCCGTCGGCTCGACATAGATGGTGCTCTGCTTGGAATAGATGCGGAAGCTGCCGCACTTCGCCGTGCGGCGGCGCAGGTTTCCGATCAGCTTATCCTCAAAGCTGCGGCGGTTCAGCCCCTTGAGGACCACCTCGCCGAGCTTGCACAGAATCATTTCACGCATTGGTTTTCTTCTCCTCGTTGTTGGTTTCGGTCGGTTTATCGTCCTTCCCGGCGCGTCTGCCGCTGAGCAGACCGAGCGTCAGGAACAGCGGCTCGACGGCGGAGACGAGCGCCCCGCCGAAGAGATAAAGCGCGGACTGCGGCGCGGCAAAGAAGCTCAGTCCCGCAAGCGCGGGGGCCATCGGCACACCCCAATACATAGCGGCTACATTCCCCGCGCCGAACTCCGGCGCGAGCAGAAAGGCGGCTGCGTTGAGCGCGTAGAGCACCATCGCGGCGTTCCAGCAGAGGGCCTTTTCATACGGCTCCTTCACCGGGCGCAGCCCCCAGCCGAAGACGAACGCCGGCGCCGCGATAAACAGTAGCCCCAGCGCAAGCCCGTAGGACGAGCGGAAGGTGAAGGCCGACGTCGAGCCGGACGCGGCGATGATCAGCAGGAAAAATGCGGCGCACTGCGCCGCGTGGGCGAGCAGGACCGTGCCGGCAAGACGCAGGATCGTCCGCTTTTTCATATCAGCCCTCTCCCCTCAAAATATCGGTGTTGCGGTACTGGACCGCCTCGGCAAGATGGTGGACCTCGATGCTCTCGCTGCCGTCGAGGTCGGCGATGGTGCGCGCGACGCGCAGAAGCCGGTCGTGGCTGCGCGCGGTCAGTCCGAGCCGGTCGAATGCGCCCTTTAAAAGCTTCTCTCCCGCCGCGTCCAGACGGCACAGCTCGCCGACCATCGGGGCGGTCATGTAAGCGTTGCAGGAGACGGCGGCGTTGGCGAAGCGCTTTTTCTGAAGCTCCCGCGCGGCGTTGACCCGTTCGCGCACGGCGGCGGAGGACTCCGCCTTTTCACGGCGGCGCATGGCCTCGAATTCCACGGACGGAACGTTGACGTGCAGGTCCATGCGGTCAAGCAGCGGGCCGGAGATCTTGGAGACGTATTTCTCCACATCTTTCCGCGAGCAGCGGCAGCGCCCGGAGGGGTGGCCGTACCAGCCGCAGCGGCAGGGATTCATCGCGCCGACGAGCATGAAGCGGCTGGGCAGCGTCACGCTGCCGGCGGCGCGGGTGATGGTGACCTCGCCGTCCTCGAGCGGGGCGCGGAGTGTTTCAAGCACGTCGCGGTGGAACTCGGGAAGCTCGTCGAGAAACAGCACGCCGTGATGCGCAAGAGAGATCTCGCCCGGGGAGAGCGCTTTGCCCCCGCCCGACATCGCCGAGGCGGAGAGCGTATGGTGCGGCGCGCGGAACGGACGCTGCGTGAGCAGCGGGTGCGCGCTGTCCGTCAGCCCCGCGACCGACCAGATCTCGGTCGTCTCCAGCGCCTCGGCGCGCGTCATGCCCGGAAGAATGGAGGGC
>CAKTJA010000042.1 GCA_934567115.1 uncultured Oscillospiraceae bacterium | reverse complement strand
CTACGGCGGCGACATCACGCGCAAGAAGAAGCTTCTTGAAAAGCAGAAGGAAGGCAAAAAGAAGCTGCGGAGCCTCGGCTCCGTGCAGGTCCCGACCGAGGCGTTCCTCGCCGTGCTCAAGCTGGACGAGTGACCCCCGCTCCGCCGCGGAAGCCGTATGCGGCAAAGCGAAAGCTTCCGCCGGGGACGGGATGCGCACGGAGACGCTCTGCGCCGCCGAACGCGGCGGTTCCTCCGGACCTTTAACGGACGGGAAGCCCGCCATGCGCGGCGAAAAATCCTCAACACACCGAAAATTCACAGGAGGTGAGGCAGCAATGCTGCTCGATCATTATGTCAGCGCCATGAACTGCTGGAAGGGCCGGGTGGACAGCGGCAGCGATTACGACGCGTTTCGCTGGCACCAGTGGGTGCGTCCGCTCGACCTCAACGACAATGCCGCGCCCTTCAACGGCGCGCTCGGCTTCGCCTTTATCGGCTTTTGCAGCGACAAGGGCGTGGAGCGCAACAAGGGCCGCACCGGAACGGCGCTCGCGCCGAGCTTCGTACGCGCGCAGATGTCCAACCTTCCCTGCGTTTTCTCGCAGGAGGTAAAGCTCTTCGACGCGGGCGACGTTGTGTGCGACGAGATCTCACTGGAGGAGGGGCAGCGCGAGCTTTCCCTCGCGGTGGAGGAGATCCTGCGCCGCAATCTTTTCCCCATCGTGCTCGGCGGCGGGCATGAGACCACCTTCGGGCATTTTCGCGGACAGTACAATTCCATCAAAAACGCCGGAAGAACGCCCGAGCTCGGCGTCGTCAATTTTGACGCGCATTTTGACCTGCGTCCCTACGACGCGGGCAACTCCTCGGGGACCATGTTCCTTCAGATGGCCGATCTGTGCCGCGCGGACGGCGCGCCCTACCGCTATCTGCCCATCGGCATCCAGCAGCACAGCAACACCGTGAGCCTTTTCCGCAAGGCGGAGGAGCTTGGCGTGGACTACGTCCTTGCCAAGGATATTCAGGGCTCCAACATGGAATCCATTCTCGAGCGGCTGGACACGTTCCTCTATCGCTGCCGCGACGCTTACATCACCGTCTGCACCGACGTGTTCTCCTCGGCGTTCGCCCCCGGCGTCAGCGCACCGCAGTCGCTTGGCCTCGACCCCGAGGTGGTGCTCCCTCTTTTGAAGCACGTTCTCCGCACGCGCAAGGTCCGCGGCTTTGATATCTGCGAGATCTCTCCGCGCTTCGATCAGGACAATACCACGGCGAACCTCGGCGCGGTCATCGTATTCGCCGTGGTCAACACGCTCTGCCGCCTGAGCGGACTGGAGCATACCGCGTTCGACTGAGCTTACTCTTGCGGGCGCGGCCCCGCTTTACGGAGGACCGATATGGACATTGAACAGTTTGTAATGGCGTACGGCGTCGAGCAGGACCGGCTGCGGGCGATTCTGCCGGAGGGCTTCCGCTCTCTCCGCCCGGTGCTCCGGATCAACGCGGAGATTCGGGACGGGAGGACCGGGTACGCAGAGTTCAACACCGCCGTTGAGCGAAACGGCTTTCGCGGCTGGCTGAACATCGGAGCTTGGGAGGACGTTCCGTTCGAGCGGACCGAAGACACCGTCGTTTTTTCCTCCGCTCTTCTGGAGATATCCTTCACCGGAACAGGGATCAAAGGCTCCTGCCCCGCCGAAAGGGACAACGACGGCTGCATCTTTACCGGGGAAAACGCCGGGCTGCGCGCGCCTGAGCTTATCGACGCGGGCAAGGAATTCTGCGACTGCTCCTTTCGATGGAAGCTCCCGGCGGGCGGCGCGTCCGGGGTCAGCATCGGGAAAACGCTGCCGGCGGTCCCGACGGAGCCGAAAACGGTCTATCCCCGCGCCGATCTCACGGCGGAAAACGCGGCGGCGATCCCCTGCGAGCAGGTCCTCGGCGCGTACAGAGTGCGCTTCATCCGCCGTTGAGGTCCGCGCCGAACCGTCCGGCAGTGTCAGGCCGCGCGGTTTGCGATGAAATACCGCCGGAGGCGGTCAACGTCACCAAGTCGGGCGTTTGTCGGCAAAGCTCCGAGGAACACGGAGATCTTTGCACGGATCGTTGAGAAAACAGTCAAAAATGCAAAAGTTAAGAACCGGGGCGGAATGCCCCGGTTCTTTATTTGATCGAATACCCGCCTCAGCCGACGACCCTTCTGCCGTCCGACCAGACGGCGGTGATCGACGGCTTTTCCATCTGGTACACCGCGCGCTCAAAGCGCTCGGAGAGCGTCAGCTCACGGGTCGGCTCGGTGAAAAGCGCATCGTTCACCACGATGGCGTGCAGCCTGTTGCCCACAGCAAAGCCGTCGCGGTCGCCGAAATAGCGGTGCCCGGACGAGGTGCCGAGGTAATAGCCCTCGCTGACCGTAAGGAAGCGCTCCCGTCCCTCGGTCATCATGTGGCGGAACTTGCTTGCGCGGATGGACATGGTGGTAACCTTATTCATCGCCAGAAGCGCGCCGCCGGCAATGTCGCTGCCGAGCGTCACCCAGTTTCCCTCGTCAAGCATGGCCCGCACGGGCGCAACGCCCGAGCAGATGTTGATGTTCGACCCCGCGCAGTGCGCCGTGACGACGTTGTGCCTGCGCATCGCCTCGCGCTCGCGCTCGTCGGAATGGACGCAGTGCGCCATGACCGTGTGATCCTTCCACAGGCCGTACTTATCATAGGTCTCCCAGTACTGTGCGCAGTCGGGATGCAGCTCCCGCACCCATGCGACCTCGCCGGTGTTCTCGGACAGGTGGGACTGGACGTACAGCCCGCGCTCCTGCGCCAGCCGGCCGAGCCACGCCATCAGCTCGTCGGTGCACGACGGCGTAAAGCGCGGCGTCAGAATGGGGCGGACGGACTTGAAGCCGCCGCAGGCGTCAAGCCAGCGCAGCGTCTCGCGCTTGCTCTCCTCGGTCGTCTCCTGCAAATTTTCTCCGCCGTTGCGGTCCATGTTGACCTTGCCGACGAAGCCGGTAACACCGGCGCGCTCAAGCTCCTCCATCAAAATAAGCGTCGCGTCCGTGTGCATCGACGAGAACATCACCACGCGCGTGGTGCCGCCGGTGATGAGGTCGTCCGCCAGTTTGCGGTAAATGCGGCGGGCATAGTCAAGGTCGGCAAAGCGGGCCTCCGTCTTAAAGGTGTAGGTGTTGAGCCATTCGATCAGCGGGAGGTCCATGCCCATGCCGAGCATGGGATACTGCGGCGCGTGCAGGTGCATGTCGGCAAAGGACTGCATGACAAGCTGCCCGCCGTAGTCGATGATCTCTCCGTCCGCGCCCTGCGGCAGCGCGCGCAGAACATCGCGGATCGTTCCGTCGTCATCAAGCACGATGCAGCCGTCTGCAAACGTCTCGATCTTCCCGCACGCGGGGGCGTGAACGATATTGCCTTTCAGAAACTTCATAAAAAATCGCTCCTTTACATATCGAGATAGGCAAAAGAAAAAGCGCCCGTTCCGGGACCGCGATCCCGAACGAACGCTCATAGCAGGGCCTTTCGGCGGCCCCGTAGAAACTTTCGCGCCATACAAGCGAAATTATATGAGCTGTTTACTTTTGCCGCGCGTCCGCGAGGGACGCTTCCGCCGAAGGTGGCGGCAAGGTTAAAATAACACATTTCCCTCCGCTTTGCAAGAGTTTTTTGTGGAAGTCCGTTATGCATAAGCGTCGAGGCGCGCGCATAAGTTTGTCCAACGAGGTGATGAACATGCAAAAGCTTCCATGGAAAAAATTCGCGCGCCGTCTCCCGCGCATCGCGGCCGCCGCACTGCTCACCGCGCTCACGCTCTGGACGGTCAGCGTCGCGGCGACGGCCCATAGTCTCTCCGCCGCAGCGGAGCGTCTGCGCGAGGAGGTGAGCGTTCCGCTCGCGCTGCTGCGCTTCGAAATGGGGAGCGAGGAGCGCGGCGGCGCACTCTCGCCCGGTGCGGCGCTCGCTCTGGGGTTTACGCCGATGCTCGACGGCGCGCGCGGCGAGGTCACGGAGGCATGGTCCTCCGAGCTTCAGCTGCCCCCCTCCGGGGACGGCGATACCGAGGACCTTGAGGGGACGGTGCTCACCGCCCCAGAAAAGGGGAGCGAGGTGCTGCACGCAGCGGACAACGGCGTTCCGTCCCGCACGCTCAAGGCCTCCGACCCCTCGGGCTACACGGTGTTCGGAAACGTCTTCATCAACAACGGCTCGGCCTGCACGATCGACGAGAGCAAACTTTCCTCCGATTTCTCCGCAAAGTGCGGCGCCCAAGCGCCGCAGGTGCTCATTATCCACACGCACGGCAGCGAGGCCTACACCATGCCGGCAGGGGAGGAGTACGCCGCCTCCGACGACCATCGGACGACGGACACGGAGAAGAACATGGTGCGCGTCGGCGACGAGATCGAGCGCGTGCTGACGGAGGCGGGGCTTGGCGTGGTGCACGACCGCGAGCTGTACGACTACCCGAATTATTCGGGCGCGTACAACCGCTCGCTCGCCGCCATTGAAAAATACCGTGAGCAGTACCCCGGCATCGTGTATATCCTTGACGTTCACCGCGACGCCGTGGAGGACAGCGCCGGAAACGAATACAAGCTTCTGTGCGAAGAGGAGCCGAACGCCGCCCAGCTCGAATTTGTCATCGGCTCCTCCGGCGGCGGACTGGAGCACGACCGCTGGCAGGAGAATCTGAACCTTGCCTGCGCCGTGCAGGAGACGCTGCGCGCCGACTATCCGACGCTCATGCGGCCGATCACCGTGCGCAACTCGCGCTACAACCAGCAGGTAACGACCGGCTCGCTTCTGATCGAGGTGGGAACGGCGGGCAACTCGCTTGACGAGGCGCTCAACGCCGCGCGGCTCTTCGCGCGGGGCTTCGCCGAAACCGTCCTCTCGACACAGGGCTGAAAAACCGCCGCGCCCTCCCGAAAAGGGGAGAGCGCGGCGTTCGCTTTTATTTGCACAGATAGGAGAACCAGCCCTCGCTCTCACGCGCCTCCATGATCGCCCAGCCGGCCTGACGCAGCCTGTCCGCGACCTCGACCGCGCGCTCGTCGATGATGCCGGAGCACAGGAACAGTCCGCCCGGCCTGAGCAGCGACCGCACCTGCGGCGCAAGCGCAATGATCACGTCGGCGACGATGTTCGCAACGACGATATCATAGCCCGTGCCGATCTCGCGGCGAAGTCTCCCGCTGCCGAGCACGTCGCCCGCACGGACAGTGTACCGGTCCTTCCCGACGCCGTTGAGCGCGGCGTTTTCATAGGCGACGCCCACGCATTTATCGTCAATGTCGCAGGCGAACGCGTCCGCCGCGCCGAGCAGAAGAGCGGCGATTGAGAGAATGCCGCTTCCGCAGCCGAGGTCGAGCACCCGCTCTCCGCCGTGAACGTGCGCCTCCAGCGCCGTCAGGCACAGGCGCGTCGTCGCGTGGCTGCCGGTCCCGAAGGTCAGCCCCGGGTTGAGCACGAGCCTGACACGCTCCGTCGGCTCCGCCGTCTCCCACTCCGGAACGACCAGAAGCCGCTCCCCGATCTCCATGGGCTTATAAAACTGCTTCCAGTTGTTCTCCCAGTCCGCGTCCTCGACGTTTTCCATCGTCAGCAGCAGCGGGACGCACTCCGGACGCCGCGCCTTCAGCGCCGAAAGCGCGACGCGGATCCCGGCAAGCTGAGAAAAGCCCTGCTCGCTTTCCTCCAGATAAAAGGTCACGCGGCATTTCCCGCGCTTCTCCGCCAGCAGCGCGTCGTCCACATAATCCCAGTACTGGCGGTTATTTTCAAGAAAATCCTTAAAATCGTCCTCATCGTCGATCACGACGCTCTCAACGCCCTGCGTCCGCAGCAGCTCGACCGTCTCATCAAGCCCGGCGGCGGTCGTATCGACGTGCAGCTCCAGCCATTTCATCGCGCGCGCCCCACAAAGAACAGGCCCAGCGTCCCGCAGCCGGTGTGCGAGCCGATCACGGGGCCGATAAAGTCCGCGCGCACGTCGGTCACGCCGAAGCGCTCACGCAGAAGCTCCTTCACATACGCGACCGAATCCGGGCAGTTGGCATGGCAGATGAACATCGGCTGGTTCCGCTCCGGCTCGACGCCCAGCTCCTCCACCTTGTCCACAAGCGCCTTCAGCGCGGCCTTCGTCCCGCGCGCCTTGCTCATGGGGATCAAGCGCCCCTCGCTGTCGGTGTGCATCACGGGCTTGATCCCGAGCATCGTGCCCACCAGCGCCGCCGTCGCGCTCACGCGTCCGCCGCGCTTGAGGTGGTTGAGATCGTCCACGATGAACCAGTGGCACTGGGTCTGAAGGATGCCGCGCACATAGTCGGCAAGCGTTTTAATGTCGGGGTCGCTCCGCCGCCGCTCCTGCACCGCGCGGTAGAGCAGCATGCCCTGACCGCGCGACGCGGACAGCGAGTCGATCACAATGATCTCCGCGTCGGGATACTCCCCGCGAAGATCGTCCGCCGCAATGCACGCGGACTGGTAGGTCGTGGACAGCGCGCTTGAAAAGCAGATGCACAGAATGTCCTTCCCCTCGTCAAGGATCGGGCGCATCGCATCGGAAAACTGTCCGACGTTGACGGCGGCAGTGGCGCACTCCGCGCCGGCGGCCACCCTCTGAAAAAACTCCTCCGGAGACATGGACGCGTGATCCGGTGTGTTGAGGAAGGACTCGCCGTCAACCGTAAATGTGAGGGGAAGGACCGTCAGTCCAAGCTCTTCGACCTCCTGCCGGCTCAGATCGCAGCAGCTGTCCGTCATGATCACATAATCGCGCATAAGCAGCACTCCTTTTCTGGCGTCGCTCTTTTTTTTGTTCAATATATCCGCCGTGCTTTTCGGCTGTCCGCGCAGCGGACGGGAAAAGCGGCTGAAATTAAAGTATAATAAACGTACCTTAGGTATTATACCACACTGCGGCGCAAAAGTACAGCGTTCGCCGCAGTATATTTCGCAAAAAAGCGCCGCAAAAGGCCGAAAAATCGTGCCGCGCCGCCCGGCTTCCGGTCTTTTTGCCCCGCCGAACGCCTCCTGCGCAAAGCGGCTTTTCTCCGAAGTTTTCCGGAGACCGCAATGCCGCTAAAATCAATAACCGGGTCGAACGACCCGGTTATCAGCATTCGCCTTCTTCGGCATTTTTTAAACATTCCGCGCAAAAATATCTGCATTCTTTCACCGCCTCGGCCCCGGCTCAGTGCCGCCGAGGGACCCGGGCGCATCACGGAAGGGGGATCTCCTTTACGTCGAAGAGCGTCTTCAGCTCCACGGACGTGCGCGAGTCGCCGTAGGTCTTGATCTCGGCAAGCAGCGCGTCAAGCTCCTTCGTGTCGCGCACGGCGAATTGCAGCAGCGCGTTAAAAACGCCGATCACATGATGATGGCTGATCACGGCGGGGGTCCTTTCGCAGAAGGAGCAGAAGGCGGCGTACTTCTCCGGCTCCAGTGAAACGGAAATAAAGCCGGTGATATTGCAGTCGAGCCGTGTGCGGTCGACGTCGATCCGATAGCTTCGTATCACGCCGCACTCCTCCATGCGGCGGATGCGCTCGGAAACGGCGGGAGGGGTCAGCCCGACCCGGTCGCCGATGCAGCGCAGAGTGCTTCGGCTGTCCTCCTGCAAAATGTTCAGAATCTGATAGTCGGTCCGATCCATTCAGCCACCTCCGTCCCCGTTTCGTTATACGATCGCGCCGCGCTTGATGACGGTCCCGGCAAGGTTGCTCCCCACGCGGTAGCAGATGTAGTCAAGGTCCGGAGCGTCCCAGATCACAAGATCGCCGAGCTTCCCCGGCTCCACCGAGCCGACCCGGTCGGCGCGGTCGATGGCGGCGGCTCCGTTGAGCGTAACGGCGGTGAGCACCTCCTCGGGCGTGAGCTTATACTTCAGACAGCCGAGGTTGATGACAAACTGCATATTAAGGCACGGGCAGGAGCCGGGGTTGAAGTCCGTCGCCATGGCGACGGGCACGCCGGCGCGGACCATGTCGCGCGCAGGAGCGAACACCGCGCCGAGATTGAAGCTGGTCGCAGGCAGAAGGCACGCGATCACGCCGCCTCTCGCCATGCTCTCGATCCCGGCGGGAGGGCAGACGATCAGATGCTCGGCGGAGATCGCGCCCAGCTCGCCGGCGAGCTGAGAGCCGCCGATGGCCTCGATCTCGTCCGCGTGGATCTTGGGGCGCAGACCGTGCTTCAGCCCCGCCTCGAGCACCCGGCGGGACTCTTCAACGGTGAAGGTGTCCGCCTCGCAGAACACATCGCAGAATTCGGCAATGCCCTGCTCCTTCACGGCGGGGATCATCTCCTCGCACACCAGGCGGACATACGCCTCACGGTCCGCCTTATACTCGGCCGGGACAAGATGCGCGCCCATGAACGTGGCGACAAGGTCGATGGGGTGGTTCCCGTCAAGCGTGCGGATGACCCGCAGCGCCTTAAGCTCATGCTCGGTCGCAAGGCCGTAGCCGCTCTTGGCCTCCACCGTGGTCGAGCCGAAGCGCAGCATCTCGTCGAGCGCCTTCGCCGCCTTCGCCGTCAGCTCCTCCTCCGAAGCGCCTCTGGTCGCGTTGGTGGTGGACTGAATGCCGCCGCCGGCGTTCTGGATCTCAAGATAGGTCTTGCCATGAAGCTTGAGCCCCAGCTCATTCTGCCTCCAGCCGCCGAAGATCAGGTGGGTGTGCGCGTCCACAAGGCCGGGGGTGACGAGCCGCCCCTCCGCGTCGACGACCTCCGCCCCCTCGCAGGAGGGGAGCGCGCCGCTGCCGACGGAGTCGATCACGCCGTCCCTTATCAGGACCCACGCGTCCCTGACGAATTTGATCTTTCCCTGTGCATCGCCGCTCCGGGCGGTCTTGCCCTCCGGCGTTGCGAGCAGTCCGATGTTTTTCACAAGCAGGTCTTTCATATTTTGTCCTTTCTCCGCCGCGGAAGGGCGTGTGCGGACCCTGCGCGGCAGGGCGCGGTCCGCTCAAAAAAGGGGCTTTGGATAAAGCCCCTTTTTCAAAGTGATCCTCAGTGCCTCATTCCCTTTACCGCCTCGGCGACGATCGCGTCGTCGGCAAGATAGGGCATGGTGATGTGATCCTGGCCCTCGTACATCTTGTTGTACTCGGCGACCGTGGTCATGGCGTTTTCGTTGCGCGCCCAGCTGCGGCGGGCAACGCCGACCATGGTATCCCACGGCATCGACATGCGCAGGATGGTGTCCACGCGCTCGGAGCCGTCGAGCACCATGCCGAAGCCGCCGTTGATGGCGCGGCCGATGCCCGTGCCGCCGCCGTTGTGCAGCGCGATGTAGCTCATGCCGCGCGCGGCGTTGCCGGCGTAGCACTGCGTCGCCATCTCGGCCATGATGTTGGAGCCGTCCTTGATGTTGCTGGTCTCACGGAA
>CAKTJA010000041.1 GCA_934567115.1 uncultured Oscillospiraceae bacterium | reverse complement strand
GAGAAGGGCGGCGGGTTTGACATGAAAAAGAATATGGGGATCGGGCTTTCCGTCTGTCAGACGATCGTAAAGGCGCACGGCGGACGGATCACTGCCGAGAACTGCGCCGGGGGCGGAGCCTGCTTCCGGTTCTATCTTCCCATGAGAGAGGAGCAGGGGGATGAAGATCAGAGATAAGGTTCTGATCGTCGAGGACGAGCAGAACATCCGAAATTTTATGTCCACCATTCTGGCGGCCAACGGCTTCGACACGCTGCTGGCCGGGGGCGCGAAAGAGGCGCTTTCGATGATATCGTCGCATTGTCCCGATCTTATCATTCTGGACCTCGGCCTTCCGGATATGGACGGAATGTCGGTGCTTGAGCAGGTGCGCGCGTGGTCGAACGTGCCGGTCATCGTGGTCTCCGCACGGACGCATGAGGGCGATAAGGTCGCGGCGCTCGACCTCGGGGCGGACGATTACATTGAAAAGCCCTTCGGGACCTCCGAGCTGCTTGCGCGGATCCGAACGGCGATCCGCCACACGCGCACCTCGCTTGACAACAACGGCATCGCGCAGTCCGGGAAGTACACGGTCCGCGATCTGACCATTGATTACGACAAGCATCATGTTCTTGTCGGGGGCGAGGATGTGCACCTGACGCTCAACGAGTTTAAGATCGTGGCGCTGCTCGGCAAGTACGCGGGCAAGGTGCTGACCTATGATTTCCTCATTCGCGAGATCTGGGGGCCGAAGGCCAAGGCGGATAACCAGATCCTGCGCGTCAACATGGCGAACATCCGCCGCAAGATCGAAAAGAACCCGGCTGCGCCCGAGTACATATTTACCGAGATCGGCGTCGGCTACCGGATGCTTGAGAACGAGCAGACATGATAAAAGCCGCCTTGCGGCGGTTCTTATACCAGGGGCGGAAACGCCCTCCACACAATCACGCAGACGGCTCTTGCCGAATTTCGGCAAGAGCCGTTTGCCATGCCGCTGGGCCGGCCGCTTTCCGGCGGGCCGCCATGAGCGCGGCGGCTTATTTTACATAAGCGGTCAGGAAAAATCGCATAAAAACCGAGAGCCGGGACGTTTCGTCCCGGCTCTCAGCGTGTCGAAAAGAAGCTTTCGACACGCTGAGCAGGTTTTCAGAACTTTGAAAAAGTTCTGAAAACTGTTGATTTCAATGGCGCAGGACCCCCTTCCTGGGTTTCCCGCGCACACGCTTCCTTACCGTTACCGGAAATTTACCATGTTATTGACAGTGTTAGAGCCGGGACGTTTCGTCCCGGCTCTCGGTGTGATGGCATTGATCCGCGTTTTCAGGAGAGGCTGTACAGAAGGTCGGCGACCTGCGCGCGCGTGATGGCCTGTGTGGGACGGATGCCGCCGTCCTCATAGGGCATGAGCGCGCCGACGGCGCAGAGCGTATCAATGTGCCCACGCGCCCAGTCGGCGATCTCGCCGCTGTCGGTAAAGGTCTGCTCCGCAGCGGTGTAGCCAAGCTCAAGCAGCCGCCCGAGCATGGTCATGGCCTCCTGCCGGCTGATGGTCGCCAGCGGGTAGAAGCACAGTCTGCCGTCAAGGTCCTCGCTGCCCTTCGTCACGCCCGCAGCGTACATGGCGCGAACGCCGTCCAGCGCCCAGTCGGCGATCTCGCCGCTGTCGGCAAAGGGAAGCTCAACTGCGGAAGCGTCCTGCACGGGCGCAAGCCAGCGGCTGAGCAGCACGGCAAACTCCTGCCGGGTGATGCTGCTGTCCGGATTGAAGCGGCCGTGATCGTCGCCGGTGGTGATGCCGGTGGACTTGAGATAGCTGACCGCCGCATTTGACAGATGCCCCTCCATGTCCGGGAAGGCCGGGGACAGACCCTGCGGGATCAGCCCGAGCGCCTTGCGGGAGCGGTTGCCGGCTGCGTCCGCAGCCACGACGGTGATGTGGCGCACCGCGCCGGTGGAGGCGGGAAGCGCCGCGTACAGCGCGCCGGTCTGGTGATCGTAGGTATAGCTCAGCGCCTTGCCGTCAAGCGTCACGCACAGCTCGGAGAGCATGCCGCCGTCCACCGCGTCGAAGATCTTTCCGGTCAGCGCGCTGCCGTCCTCGGAGAGCGCAAGCGCGATCTCGGGTGCGGCGGTATCCTCGACGCTGCCCTTGGAAACGGTGAGCTGATCGAGGTAGAGCGTGCCGGCTGCGGGCTTATCCGTCCGCAGAACGATCCCTGTCACCGCTTGCGCGCCGGACGGAAGCGCGAATCCAAGCTGCCGCCAGCCGGTGAAGTCCACCCGGACGGCTTCCGTTTCACCCGCGTCCGTCGTCAGCGAAAGACGCGCGCCGCTGCCGTCGCCGAAGACCCAGAGTGCCACACGGTCATAGCCAGAGGGGACGGAATAGCTCTGCTCCGCGCGCGCGGACGGTTTGTCCGCAGTCTCGGGGTCGGACTGCGCGTCATAGTCCCAGCGCGCCGAGGCGGAGCCGAAGCGTACAAAGCTCTTGTCCGTGTTCCCCGCAAAAACGGTCTGCTTCTCCTCGAAGCCGTCAAGCAGGATCTGCGGGTCCGTGCTGACGTAGACGGGGACGGTCTGCGTCAGTTTCCCGGCGGAGACGCTCAGCGTGCCGTAGGCCGCCTGATCGACGGCGGTGAATACGCCGCTCTCGTCCACCGTGCCGGCCCCGCCGTCCACGCTCCATGTGAAGCACTCGTTCTGCGCAAGCAGACGCAGATGGTTCGCGTAGGCGCGCGCCGTCAGCTCGACGGAATCGCCGGGCGAGACGCGCAGAGCCTCAAGCGTTCCGCTCTTTCCAAGCTGAATAACGTCCGGCGTTTCAACGACCTCGATCTCGACGGTCGTATATTTGCCGCCCGCCTTGGCCCCGACGGTCACCGTTCCGCCCTCGCGGGGCGTGTCCAGCACGGTCCCGAGCAGCTCGTCCTCGTACACGCGGCCCCGGTCGCTCGCCATGGAAACGACGTCCCCCGTTTTCAGATAGTTCGTGTCGATCGCCGCGGCACGAAGGCCGACCTGCGCGCCGGCAAGCACGCGGTCGCTCTCGGCGCGCAGCCAGATATGGTCGAGTACGCCGCTCGGCTCGTTCGACGCGACGAGGAAGATGTGATTCGTCACCGCGCGCAGCCGCCCCTCGGAGGGCGTGTTGTACACGCCGGCGTTCTCGTCACCGGGCAGCGTGGCGCATACCGTCGTCGAGCCGCCGCCGTCAAGACTCAGCGCGCTTACGCAGCCAAGCTCGACCATGCGCTCGGCGACCTGTGTGAGCGTCGCGCCGATGGAATAGCCGCGCAGCCGTCCGTCGATGGTGTAGAGCACGGTGCTGCCGTCCTCGCGAAGGCCGATGGCGGTGCGCGGCGCGGCCCCCGCCTCAAGCCCCTCGCATACCGCGCCGTCCTTCACGAGCTGATAGAGCGCGCCGATCATGTACTCCACGTCGTTCCAGCCCTCGTCGGCGGCGGTGACGGAGACGGTCAGCGTATCGCCGACGGTCAGCGGGCGCAGCAGGGCAAGGTTCTCCTCTCCGGAGAGGAGATTCGCCGTCAGAACGTATTTCCCTTCCTCGATGACGGTGTCCGTCGCCTCGGGCAGGACCTGCTCGACCGTGAGCGTCAGCGTCTCGCCGATGCTCAGCCGTCCGTCCTGTGCGGAGCAGACCACGTCGTAGCCCGCCTCGCTGGTGCCGGTGGTCCGGCGGGAATTGAAGTCGTGTGTGTAAAGATAAACGCCGCCGTAGGAATAGCGCACCTGATTGACGCAGGCGAGGTCAAAGCCGCCGTAGGCGCTTTCCGCGCGCAGCTTCAGCTCCGGCGCGCCGAGGATGGCGGAGCCGTCCGCGCGGAAGCCGGCGGCGTAGTTCACGGGAGACGCGGCGCGCAGCACGCCCTGCGTCATCACCGTGCCGAGCGGCACGCCGTTGTTCATGCCGAAGTAGTCGCCGTTGATCCCCGCGACCACGCGCAGACCCTGCTCCTCCAGCGCTTTGGCGGCGTCGTACACGCTGCTCGTCGCCGTAACGCAGTCGCCGTAGGTGACGACGGGCGCGACGGCGCTGTTGGGCGTATATACTATGTAGTTCTCCTGCCGGAGGTCGGAGTAGGTGTTGCTCCAGAACGTTCCCTCGGCAAGCTCGACGCCCTGATGAAGCGCCGTTGTGTACGCGGCAAGATCGTCGCCGAGCGCGACCGAGGCCGCCGCCGCAGGGGCAAGCGCCGCCGTCAGCGCAAGCGACAGCGCGGCTGAGATAAGTCTGCGGGAAAATGCTTTCATAATCGTCTCCTTCTTGTGATGCGGGGGAGCCGTAAAACGGCAAGTTTACATAATGATACTATAGCATACCATGCGCGGTCTGAAAAGTAAAGACGAAAAAACGCGGAAAAAAGTTCCGTCAAAGCCCCATCGCGTCCTGAACGCGCACGATCACGGCGTTGGAGACCAGAAAGCCGCGCGGCGTGAGCGCGAAGGCGCCGTCTCTGAAAACGGCGAGGCCGTGCGCACGGCACTCCTCAAGAACGCGGACGGCGGCGGGAGGAAGCGCATCTGCGGCAAGGCCGCGCGCCGTGCGCAGAGAGAGCATAACGCGCTCCGCCTCCCGCTCGCGCGGAGAGGGCGCGGCCCTTTCCGAATACCGCTCCTCCCCGGCGAGAAACGCGTCGAGGTCCCGCGCGAGGGCGAAGCGCTCTCCGCCGAAGTCGCTGTGCGCCCCGGGGCCGAAGCCAAGGTACTCGCGAAGCTCCCAGTAGCGGAGGTTGTGGCGCGACTCGCGGCCGGGACGGCTGAAGTTTGAGATCTCATACTGCTCGAAGCCGCGCCGCGCGAGAAAATCGACGGCGTACAGATACGCGTCCGCCTGTGCGTCGTCGTGGGGCAGGACGGGGCGCTGCGCGGCCAGCGGCGTGCCCTCCTCGACCTTCAGCCCGTAGCAGGAGAGGTGCTCCGGAGAGAGCGCGGCCGCCGCTTCAAGATTTTTCCGCCAGCGCTCCGCCGTCTGACCGGGAAGACCGTAGATCAGGTCGAGGCTCAGGTTTTCAAAGCCTGCGGCGCGCGCGGCCTCCACCGCGCGAACGGTCTGCTCGTGCGTGTGGATGCGCCCGATGCGCCGAAGCTCCTCATCGCAGGCGGACTGCATGCCGAGCGATATGCGGTTGAAGCCCGCCGCGCGAAGGCTGCGGAGCATGGAGCTGTCCTGCGCGCTGTCGGGATTGGCCTCCAGCGTGATCTCCGCGCCGGGAGCGACGCGGAAGCTTTCGAAGACCGCGCCGAGCAGAGCGCAGAGACGTTCGCCGCCGAGACAGCTCGGCGTGCCGCCGCCGAAGTAGACCGTATCCGCCGTGCAGTCCGCCGCGCGGGCGCGCCATGCGGAAAGCTGCCGTGTGAGCGCGGAAACATAGCCGTCCATCCGCTCCTCCGCGCGCGGTAGAGAGTAAAAATCGCAGTAGACGCACTTCGACCTGCAAAAGGGGATATGAATGTAAAGTCCAAGGGAACGCATGGGTCCACCTCCCGGGTCATTGTAGTCGATTTGAGAGAAAAAGACAGGGCCGGATAAAAATGCGCCGCCCGGTAAAACTATCCGCAGAAGCTTTTGCAGCAGGAGGAATTTGACATGGACATGACCCCGCAGGAATATCAGGACTATATCAGCCGAAAAGCGCCCAAGTCGCCGCTGTGGAAGGACACGGCGCTTGCGTTTTTGATCGGCGGGGCGATCTGCGTGATCGGTCAGCTGATCTCGGACGGCTTTCAGGGCCTCGGCCTCGACCGAACGGACGCGGGCACGGCGACCTCGATCACGCTTGTTTTTCTCTCGGCGCTCACGACGGGGCTGAACCTTTACAACAGCCTTGCCCGCTTTGCCGGGGCGGGAACGCTCGTTCCCATCACCGGCTTTGCAAATTCCGTCGTGTCCCCGGCGATCGACTTCAAGTCCGAGGGATTTATCACCGGCATGGCGGCAAAGATGTTCATTATCGCCGGCCCCGTCATCGTCTTCGGCACGCTTGCGAGCGTCGTTTACGGCGTGATTTTGATGCTGCTGCGCTGACCGGAGCGGAAGGGTGTGCGCGGGAGGCCCGGGAGGGGCGTCCTGCGCCGTTGGAGGCCTGCTCGACAGGGGGGGAAACACTTTTTTGACGCGCCGAGGCTCCGCCCCCTTTGGGGGTGGAGCCTCCTGCCGGTTCCGGGCGCGTCCGGCGGACGGCGCGTTACCGGTTCGCCATCCGGTAGACGGCGAGAATGTCCTCATAGTCCAGCGGGCGGAATTTTCCGACCGTGCGCGTGCGGAAAAAGGTGCAGCGCTCGGCAAGCGTACGGAGCTGTTCCTCGCTCAGAACGCCGACGCCAAGCTCCGTAAAGGTCACGGGCATGCCGATCGAGCGGAAGAAGCTCTCCGTCGTGTCGATGGCGCGGAGGGCGAACGCGAGGTCGTCCTCGCCGTCCTCCCGCTCGAGCCGCCACACGGCCTCTCCGTAGTGGGCGAAGCGGGCGGGGTCGGTATCCGCCACATAGCGCGCCCACTGCGGCCACATCACCGAAAGCGACGCGCCGTGCGCCGCGTTGAACATACCGGAAAGCTCGTGCCCGAACTGGTGGACGGAGAAGTCCTTTACGCCGCCGAGCCCGGTGAGGTTGCTGTGCGACAGGGAGCCGGCCCACATCAGCTCGCTCATGGACTCATAGTCCGGCTCGCGCATGGCGGCGCGTCCCGCGTCGATGACCGTGCGCAGCAGTCCCTCGGCGATCTCGTCGCTCATGCGGTTGAGCGGGTGGCCGGGGTTGAAGTACCGCTCGAGCGTGTGCATCATGACGTCCACCGTGCCGCAGCCGATCTGAAAGCGCGGCAGAGAGCATGCCAGCTCCGGGTTCATGACGGCGAGCAGCGGGCGCTGAAGATCGGTGTTCAGCCCGCGCTTGAGCGACGTTTCATCCTCCGTGAGCACGGCGCTGTCGCTCGTTTCGCTGCCGGCGGCGGGAATGGTCAGCACCGCGCCGAGCTTCGTCGTTTTGGTCAGCACAGCCTTTTTCGTCCAGAAGTTCCAGATATCGCTCCCGGGGTTGGCGGCGCCGTGCGCCACGGCCTTGGCGGTGTCGATGGCGCTGCCGCCGCCGACGCCGAGGATAAAGTCCGCCCGGAAGGCAAGCGCGCGCCGCACGCCCTCGCGTGCGTGGGAGAGAAGCGGGTTCGGCTGCGCGCCGCCGAAGCTCTCATGCACAAGCCTCGCGTCCTCAAGCGAGCGCTCCAGCCGCGCGAGCAGACCGCTTCTCACGGCGCTGCCGCCGCCGTATACAATAAATACTCTTGTGCCGCCGAGCGCTCGGACGGCCTCGCCGGTTTTTTCCTCCGCGCCCCTGCCGAAGAGGATCCTCGTGGGGCAGTAATATTCAAACGTCTGCATATAACAGCCTCCTCCGTATTCATTTCAGGGCCATCTTATCACACCTGACCCGGCATTGCAAGCGGATCGAAAAAACGTGAAATTGACACTTTTGGGGAAAAGGATTATTGACATAACAATTGTGGATAACCCTGTGGAAACTGTGAATAACCTTTGCGCTGCAATGTTTTTTCCGGTTGACCGCCTGTTATTTCGTGGCGGATGAAATAACATTTTGACGCCTTTGCGCAGCTTTTTAACGAATCGGGGCCGCTTGCGGGATTTTCTGCATAAACACTTGCCTTCGCGCCCGGAAACCCTTATAATAGCGTCTGCTGGGCCGCATCCGTGCGGCGTGCGGCTTTGCAAAGACGGCGCTCCGCGCGGTCCCGCGCTTTCGGGGCTTTCGGCTTTGCGCCGTCAACTATGATACGACAGGCGGACCGGTATCCGGCATTCTGCAAAAACGGAGAGAAACCATGGCGACAAAAAACGCAAACAATTACGGCAACGACAGCATCTCCCGCCTCGAGGGAGCGGACCGTGTGCGCAAGCGCCCGGGCGTTATTTTCGGCTCGGACGGGCTGGACGGCTGCGAGCACGCCGTGTTCGAGATCCTGTCCAACTCCATCGACGAGGCCCGCGAGGGGCACGGAAGGCTTATTTCGCTCACGCATTATGAGGACGGCAGCATCGAGGTCGAGGACAACGGCCGCGGCTGTCCGGTGGACTGGAACCAGAGAGAGCAGCGCTACAATTGGGAGCTGGTCTTCTGCGAGCTGTACGCCGGCGGAAAGTACAACAATCTGGACGGCGACAATTACGAGTATTCGCTGGGCCTGAACGGGCTTGGCGCCTGCGCCACGCAGTACGCCTCGCGCTATATGGACGTGACCGTGAGGCGCGACGGGAAGCGTTACTCCCTCCGCTTCGAGCGGGGGAAGGTCGTGGGCGAACCGGGACAGGAGCTGAAGATCGAGCCGTCGGACCGCGGCGGACGGACCGGGACCTGCATCCGCTGGCTCCCGGACCTTGACGTGTTTACGGATATCCGCATCCCGGCGGAGTATTTCATCGACGTGCTGCGCCGTCAGGCGGTGGTCAACGCGGGCATCACGTTCCGCTTCCGGGACCAGAAGGACGGGAAGTTCGAGACGCAGGACTTTCTGTATGAAAACGGCATCGTGGACTATGTGGCGGAGCTTGCGGGAGAGGGCGTGCTGACCGCCCCCGTCTTCTGGGAGACGGAGCGGCGGGGCCGTGACCGCGAGGATAAACCGGAGTACAAGGTCAGGCTTTCCTGCGCGTGCTGCTTTTCAAACCGCGTGAGCGTTGTGGAGCATTATCACAACTCCTCTTGGCTGGAGCATGGCGGAAGCCCCGAGAAGGCGGCGAAGACCGCCTTCGTCTACGCCATTGACAGCTATCTCAAGCAGAGCGGGAAGTACCAGAAGAACGAATCGAAGATCACGTGGCAGGATGTGGAGGACTGCTTGGTGCTTGTGACCAACAATTTCTCCACACAGACCAGCTATGAGAACCAGACGAAAAAGGCCATCACCAACCGCTTCGTGCAGGAGGCGATGACGGATTTCCTCAAATCGCGGCTGGAGACGTACTTCACCGAGAACCGCGTCGACGCGGTCAGGATCGCCGAGCAGGTGCTTATCAACAAGCGCAGCCGCGAGAGCGCGGAAAAGCAGAGGCTGAACATTAAGAAGAAGCTCTCCGGCAGCATCGACATCGCCAACCGGGTGCAGAAATTCACGGACTGCCGCACGCGCGACGTTTCGCGCCGGGAGATCTATATCGTCGAGGGAGACAGCGCCCTCGGCGCGGTCAAGCTCTCGCGCGACGCGGAGTTTCAGGGCATCATGCCCGTGCGCGGCAAGATCCTCAACTGCCTGAAGGCTGACTATGCCAGAATCTTCAAAAGCGAGATCATCACCGATCTTCTCAAGGTGCTCGGCTGCGGCGTGGAGGTGCAGGGCCGCGCCGTGAAGGAGCTCAACGCCTTCGATCTCGGCAACCTTCGCTGGAACAAGATCGTCATCTGCACCGACGCCGATGTGGACGGCTTCCAGATCCGCACGCTGATCCTCACGATGATCTACCGACTCTGCCCCACGC
>CAKTJA010000040.1 GCA_934567115.1 uncultured Oscillospiraceae bacterium | reverse complement strand
CGTGAGCAGGAGGATATCCGTTTCCTGCACGGCGCTCTCCGCGGAGGAGATGAAGGCGGCTTCGTTTGTCGGCGCGCTTAACGCCAACGGAGGGGCCTTTGCCGCCGACGCGGAGGGAAGCAACGGCGGCTACCCCGTCCTGTGGTTCGAGCGGGGACGCGCGGACCGGCTCTGCACCGTTGAGATCGAAGAGACAGCGCGCGGTGAAATGACGGTGCTTCCGTCCGCCTCCGTCCCGGCGGGTACGACCGTTACGCTCTCCGCACAGCCGGAGGCGGGGTGGATGCTCGAGCATTTTACCGTGAACGGCGAACCGGTCAACGGTGGCTTTTACATGGTCACGGACAGCTGCACGGTCGGCGCGGTCTTCAAGCGGCTGCGCACGGCGGCGCTTTCGTTTGAACCCTCCGACGCGTACTACCTTGCCGTCCGGCGCACCGGCTGGCGCAGCGCCGCAGACGGCGCGATGACCTATGTGACGGACGAGCCGGTGTATGACGGCGATACGCTTTTTGAGGGGAACATTCTCAAGCTTCTGACGCATGAATACGAGGACGAGGTTCCCGCCGACGCGGCGCTGGAGTACCGCGACGGCGTGCTCTGCACGGCGTCCGGGACGGAGAAGAACGCCGACGGCAGCTATACGGTGACCGGCGCGGAGACCGTGACGATCACGGGCGAGCGCAACACGCAGGGGAAGACCTGGCTTTCCTGCGCGGATGAGAGCTGGTATACCGGACGGCAGAAGACCTACACGCTTACGACGGCGGAGCAGCTTGCGGGACTTGCCGCGCTTGTGAACGGCGGCACGGACTTTGAGGGCGTGACGATCCGTCTGGGGAACGATCTTTCCCTTGAGCGGGACGGGCGGACCGGCGCGGCGCGGCTCTGGACGCCGATCGGCACGAGCATCAACCGCGCGTTCCGGGGGACCTTCGACGGGCAGGGGTACAGGATCACCGGTCTGCGCGCTTACAGCAAAGGCAGTGAAAGCGCGCTGTTCGGCTGCGCTGTCGGGGCGGAGCTTTGCGGCCTCACGCTTTGCGGCAGTGCGGTCGGCGAGGCGGCGGCCTCCTATGTGGCGGGGCTTGTCGCTTACGCAGACGGTTGCGTCGTTCGTGACTGTGCCGTTTATGTGGAGGTTTCGGCGACCGGAACGCATGCCGGCGGCGTAGCGGCCTATATCTCCAACGGAACGCTGCTGGAGAATTGCAGCAGCTACGGCGGCGTTACGGGAACGAGCGGCGTCGGAGGACTTGTCGGTGTGAGCTATTCGGGGGAGGACCGGATCGTCGGCTGCGCGAATTTCGGCGCGGTCACCTCGACGAAGAGCGGGACCTACGGCACGGGAGGACTGGTCGGACGGCTTGCCGGCACGCTGACGCAGAGCGCGAACTACGGGACGGTCACAAGCGCCGACCGCTATACCGGCGGACTTGCGGGCTATGCGACCGCCAGAAATAAAACGACGCTTACCCTCTGCCGCAGCGCCGGGGATGTGAACGCAGAGAGCACGGACGAGCGCGCCGCCTGCGGCGGAGCCGTCGGCTACGCGCAGAACCTCATATGGGGCGGCTGCGTGGGCGGCGATGGACTTGAGCCGCTCGGCAGAAGCGGCAGCGTCCGCGAGCTGTCCGTCAGCGGCGAGGTACCGGAATTTACCGCCGTGCCGCGCCCCGAGGATGTGCCGCCTCCCGCCGCGCGGGAGACGGAGGCGGAGGAGCCGGCCGCGCGTCCCGCGCTGGTGGAGAACAACGCGGTCGCGGCCTCCGGGGTCTACCGCATTCCGTGGTTCGCGGCGGGTACGCTTACGGTGGCGGACGGCCTTGACGTTACGCTTTGCGGGGACTGCGGTCCCTTCGAGGGGCTTACGCTCAGCGTCGGGAAGGATACAAGGCTCACGCTGCGGGGCGTTTCGATCTCCGGAGACACGACGCTTATGACCCTTGCGGGCGGGAATACGCTGACGCTCGAGGGGGAGAACCGGCTCGACGGGTTGAGCGATGAGGCCGGCAATCGGAACCCGACGCTCTTCATCGGCGGCGATCTGACGATCGAGGGCAAGGGCAGCCTGTCGCTTACGGCGCAGGTCAACAACGCCGCAGCCGCCGTCAGAGAGGGGAGCGCCGTGCGCCAGCACAGCGGCACGGTGAGCGTCTGCAAGACAGACAAGCTTGGGTTTGAGGGCGGCGCGTTTTACGCGCCCGGCTCGGAATACGAGCTTTCCGGCGGCGTGTTCTGCGGGCGCACGGACAGCGATAACGTCGCCGTGCTTTCGGCGGATCGGGTCGCCGTCACCGGCGGCGAGCTGCGCGTTGCGGCGGAAAAGTCGCCCGCCGCCGTGCTCGGTGCGGTCACGCTCAAAGACTGCGCCGTGACCGCGTGGGGGCACAGCGGAAACAGCGCGGCGCAGAGCGTCCTGTATGAGAACGCGGACGCGCTGGAAAACGCGGAGGAGCAGGGCGGCGTGGCCTGGAGCGCTCTGCTGCCGTTCGCCGACGCCGGGGCGGAGCGGCTTTGGTACGGCGATGTGCGGACCTGCTATGAGAAGGGCTGGCTGCGGGGGACTGCGGAGAATGCGTTCTCGCCTGAGGAGAGCATGACCCGCGCGATGTTCGTCACGGCGCTGCACCGCATGGCGGGCAGCCCTGCGGCGGAGGGGACGGTCCCCTTTGCCGACCTTTCCGCCGATTGGTATCGCGGCGCGGTGGCATGGGCGGCTGCGGCCGGCGTTGCCGCAGGCGTCTCCGCATCGGAGTTCGCGCCTGACGCGCCGCTGAGTGTGGAGCAGGCCGCAGTCCTGCTCTGCCGGTATGCGGGCGGCGCGGCGGAAACGGAGCTTCACGAAGGAAGCGGGGCCGTGTCCGGCTGGGCGCTCGACGGCGTTCGCTGGTGCTATGGCGCGGGCATTCTCAGCGCGGAGGAGCTGAAGGCTCCCACCGAGGATGCCGACCGCGCGCTGCTGGCGGGGATGCTTGCCCGCTTTTCCCAAACGGTTCAATAAGCCTTGCGCTTTTTGATAAAAAAGAATAGGAGAACAAACATGAAAAGAATTCTTTCCCTGCTGCTTTCCTTGTCGCTGGCGTTCACACTGCTTGGGGCGGTGGGCGCGTCGGCTGAGGAGACTGCGGACGCCGTGCTGACCGTTTACACGCAGACCGGCGAGTTCGGCCCCAAGGCCGCCGCGAAGGCCTACACGGCCGACGAGCTTAAAAAGCTTGCCGAGACCCGGACGGAGGGCTTCGGCTATCAGTACTTTAAGGACGGCTGGCAGGCCGTCGTCTCCACCGAGTATGTGACGCTCGACGCGCTGCTCGCCGACGCGGGCGTGACCTTCGCCGAGGGCAATGTGCTGCGCTTCACCTGCACGGACGGCGAATACACCAAGTTTGCCCCCGCTTACGCCGATATCGCCGAGGGCAGATATTTCTTCACCGACGAGAAGACCTTTGAGGAGGTCCCCGCCGCTCTGGCGCTTTCGTGGAGTCAGGGCGCTCTGGCTGACGGAAGCGTTGCCGACCTCGCCGGCACAGCCAAGGACAGCGGCTCTCTCCGCTTTGTCTGCGGCACGACCGAGGCGGACTACGCCGGTGAGAAGGCCGCCGGTAAGCGCATGCCCTCCGGCGTGACGGCCATCACGGTCGCGGCCGCCTCTGCGGAATTTTCCGACGTGGACGCCAAGGCGTGGTACCGCGACGCTGTGACCTACTGCGCGGACAACGGCCTTTTCCAGGGCGTTGGCGAGGGACGGTTCGCGCCTGAGGGAAAGATGAACATGGCCTCTCTCGTCACGGTGCTTTACCGCGTGGCGGGCAATGTCTCCGATAACGCCGGTGAGAAGTGGTACTCCGCCCAGCAGGCGTGGAGCGAGGAGAAGGGCATTGTCGCCGCTGGGGAGTTCGCTGCGGATGCGAATGTCAGCCGCGCCGCGTTCATCACGATGTTCTATAAGACGCTTGCGCTCGACGATAAGTACGATACCGCCGTGACGGATGAGATGCACGCCGCGCTTGCGGCGGCCTCGGACTATGCCGACGTTGCCGAGGCGAATGCCGACGCGATCGCGTGGGCTGTCTCCGTCGGCCTCATTCAGGGCACCGACGGCGGTGAGCTGGCGGTCTCTCCCGACGCGCTGATCGACCGCGCGCAGGTCTGCACCATGCTTCAGCGTTACTACACCGGCCTTTCGAAGTGACGGTCGGACGTGCCGCAGCGTCATTAAGCCGAGCGCTTTCTGACGAAGCGCCGTGAAGGGCGGCGTATTTGGCGCGATTTGCTTTAAAAACAAACAAAATGAAAAATTAAGAACCGGGGCATTGCGCCCCGGTTCTTAATTTTAGACTGTCGATAGAGTAACATATTTTTCGTAACAGCAGGGAAGAGTGCGCGTGGGAAACCCGCAAGGGGTGGCGCGCCGTTTGAGCCGAGGCCCGGTCCGGCGGAAAACGCTTCCTCAACGCGCCGCACAGCCTCGACCGGGGAGACCTGACGGCTCAGTCCTCGCGCAGCCTTCCGTCGATCGTGACCGTCACGACCCGGAGCGGAAGTGCTTTTCCGCTGGCCTGCACCGCGTTTTTCACCGCAAGCTCCAGTCCGCCGCAGCACGGGACCTCCATGCGCGCGACGGTCACGCTCCGTACGCGGCTGCCGCGCAGAATTTCCGTCAGCTTTTCACTGTAGTCCATGCCGTCAAGCTTCGGACAGCCGATGAGCGTCACTCTGCCGCGCATGAGCTCGCTGTGAAGCCCGGCACAGGCGTAAGCCGTGCAGTCTGCGGCGACGAGTAGATCCGCTTCGTCGAAGTACGGGGCGTTGACCGGCACGAGCCTGATCTGGCACGGCCACTGGCGCAGCTCGGACACGGCCGGGGCCGCATAGCCCGTCGCGGCGGCGTGCTCGATCCGCTGCGCCTGATGTCCGGGGCAGCCGCAGGGACTGTCATCGTGCTTCTGCCGGCGGTTCTCCCGCACGGCCTGCTCGTCATAGGCCGCAGCCTCGCGCTCGACAAAGGTGATCGCGCCGGTCGGACAGGTCGGCAGACAGTCGCCAAGCCCGTCGCAGTAATCGTCGCGCAGCAGACGGGCCTTGCCGTCCGCCATGCCGATGGCGCCCTCGTGACAGGCGCTTGCGCATGCGCCGCAGCCGTTGCATTTCGCTTCGTCAATTTGAATGATTTTTCGAATCATGTTCTCAACTCCTCGAAACATACCTTAGCACAGGATAATTTGATTTTCTGTTGCAAAAGCAACTTTTTGATTGGGAATGAATTCCCGGAACGGACGCGCTGCGCGCCGGAACGGGGAAACCGCGGCTTGACAATTTGAAAACATGCTTATATTATAAGGTATCAATGCCGCGTTGTAAAGGGGACGCCCACACGGAACGCGCCTGAAACGGGCGGGGAGGGAACGAGAGTATGACCGAAGAACGGATCACAAGCCGTAAAAACGCGTTGATGACGCATCTTCGCAAGCTGGGGACCTCCCGCGCCTACCGGAGGGAGAGCGGCGAATATCTCTGCGACGGGGTGAAGCTGCTGGCGGAGGCGGTCAAGTGGAACGCGCCGATCACGGCGGCTGTGTTTGCCGACGGGGTGGACGCGCCCGCGCTTCCGGACGGCGTGCGCACCGTCCGCGTAAGCGGGGAGATCATGCGCTCCGTAAGTCCGGTGGAAACGCCGCAGGGCGCGCTGTTTACCGTGAGGCTTCCCGAGATGCGCCCGCCCGCGCGGCTGGACGGGCGGCACTATCTGGTGCTGGACGGCGTTCAGGACCCGGGTAACGTCGGCACGATCCTGCGCACGGCGGACGCGTTCGAGTGCGACGGCGTGTTTCTTGTGAACGCGTGCTCCGACCCGTACGGCCCGAAGGCCGTGCGCTCCACGATGGGGGCGGTCTTCCGCCGCGCCGTGTATTCCTGCATGGCGGAGGAGCTGTACGCGCTGCTTGCGCGCAGCGGACTGCCGCTCTACGGTACGGCGCTGCGCGAGGACACGGTCCCGCTGCGCGGGGAGGAGCTGGCGCGCGCCGCAGTCGCGGTCGGGAGCGAAGGCTCCGGACTGAGCGGGGACCTGCTTGCGCACTGTGAAAAAACGATGAAGATCCCCATGTCGCCCCGCTGCGAGTCGCTCAACGCGGCGATGGCAGCCGGGGTGGTTCTGTGGGAAATGTACAGAGGGAGGGAAACATGGCGGGACTGAAATACTGGCTCTGGCTGAGCGAGCGCAAGGGTCTGACCAACCGCTCGCGCATGCTTCTGCTGGATCGGTTCGGCTCTCCCGAGGCGGTGTATCACGCCGACGAGGCGGAATACGCCCTTGTCGAGGGACTGCCGAGGCGGCAGGCGGAGCTGCTTGCCGATAAATCCACCGGGGAAGCGGACCGGATCCTCGGCGAGTGCAAAAGGCTCGGTCTGCGTGTGATGACGATGCAGGACGCGGATTATCCCGCGCGGCTGCGCGGTATTTTTGAGCCACCGTGCGTACTCTATATCAAGGGGAACCTTCCGGCCTTTGACGATGAGGTCGCCATTGCGATGGTCGGAACGCGGTCGTGCACGCCCTACGGGACGCAGAGCGCGGAGAAGCTCGCGTACGGGCTTGCGAAGCAGGGGGCGCTGGTGGTGTCCGGGGCGGCGCGCGGCATAGACTCGGCGGCGCACCGGGGCGCGCTCCGCGCGGGCGGCGTGACCGTCGCGGTGCTTGGCAACGGTCTGGATGTGGTCTATCCGGAGGAGAACGAGGCGCTTTACCGGGACATCGCCGCCACCGGCGCGCTGATTTCGGAGTACCCGCCGGGGACGGCGGCCGAGGGCTGGCATTTCCCGGTGCGAAACCGCATCATCAGCGGACTGTGCCTTGCGACCGTGATCGTGGAGGCGCCGATCGAGCGCAGCGGCGCGCTTATTACCGCCAACACCGCGCTTGAGCAGGGCCGGGACGTGTTCGCGGTCCCGGGTCCGATCGACGCGCCGATGAGCCGGGGCTGCAACCGCCTGATCGCCGAGGGCGCCGGTCTTGTGAGCGAGAGCCGGGACATCCTGCGGGAGTATGAGGGCCAGTATCCGCATAAGATAACGGCGGAGAGGGTCGAGCTGCCGCACGCGCTGGGCTACCGCGCCCGGCAGGAGCAGGCGGAGGAGCGCGCGCGGACGGAGACGGAGGAAAAGCCGTCTCTGCCGGTGATCGACCTGAGTGGGGAGCATGGGCTGACGGACGACCAGATCCGCATTCTGCGCGAGCTTGCCGGCGGAGAGCGGCAGGTGGACGATCTGATCGAGCTGACGCAGATCCCGACGAGGAGGGTGCTTTCGGCGCTGACGGTGCTTGAGCTTGACGGCTATGTGGCCCAGAGCGGCGGAAAACGCTTTTCCGCGCGGGCGGAACTAAAGGAATGAGGAGTTAACGGACAATGGCGGAAAAGAATCTGGTGATCGTCGAGTCCCCGGCAAAGGCGAAAACCATTGGAAAATATTTGGGGAAGAACTATACGGTCAAGGCCAGCATGGGGCACCTGCGCGACCTGCCGAAGAGCAAGCTCGGCATTGATATCGAGCACGATTTCGAGCCGGACTACAAGCCGATCCGCGGCAAGGAGGCCCTGATCCGCGAGCTGAAGGAGGCCGCGAAGGACAGCGACACCGTCTATCTCGCGACCGACCCGGACCGCGAGGGCGAGGCGATCTCATGGCATTTGAAGTACCTGCTCGAGCTTGACGACGCCAAGGCGAAGCGCGTGACCTTCAACGAGATCACGAAGAACGTCGTGGCGCAGAGCATCCGTTCGCCGCGCGAGATCGACCAGAATCTTGTGGACGCGCAGCAGGCGCGCCGCGTGCTCGACCGCATCGTGGGCTATCAGCTCTCGCCGCTGCTGTGGAAGAAGGTGCGGCGGGGACTGTCTGCGGGCCGCGTGCAGTCGGTCGCCACGCGCATGGTGGACGAGCGGGAAAAGGAGATCGGGGAGTTCAAGCCCGAGGAGTACTGGACGCTCGACGCGCAGCTGCTTGACGAAAAGAGCCGCAGGACCTTTGGCGCGCGTTACTACGGCGAGAACGGGAAGAAGGTCGAGCCGGCCTCGCGCGAGGCGGTCGATCGGATCATCTCCGACACGAAAAGCGCGGCGTTCTCCGTGAAGGCGGTCAAGCGGGCCGACAAGCAGCGCTCGCCGTCCCCGCCGTTTACGACCTCCACGCTTCAGCAGGAGGCCAGCCGAAAGCTGAATATGACCCCGCGCCGCACGATGGCCATTGCCCAGCAGCTGTATGAGGGCGTGGACGTGGCGGGAGAGGGCACGGTGGGCCTGATCACTTACATGAGAACCGACTCTCTGCGCATCAGCGAGGAAGCGCTCAACGCCGCAAGAGAGTTTATCCTCGGACGCTACGGGAAGGAGTACTGCCCGGCCTCCGCGCGCCGGTTCAAGGCCAAGGCGGGCGCGCAGGACGCGCACGAGGCCATCCGCCCGTCGAGCGTCGAGCTTACGCCCGAACGGCTCAAGGGCGACCTTACGGGAGAGCAGTACCGGCTCTACCGCCTGATCTGGAGCCGCTTTCTCGCCTGCCAGATGACGAACGCGGTCTATGACAGCGTGAGCGTCGAGGTGACCTCCGGGGCGCATGAGTTCCGCGCGAGCGCGAGCAGCCTGAAGTTTTCCGGCTACACCGCCGTTTACGAGGAGTCGCGCGACGACGAGAAAGAGGAGAAGGCGCCGGCGCTTCCGCCCCTGACGGAGGGTCAGCCGCTGGAGCTGCAGGGCTTCGACGAGGAGCAGCACTTCACCCAGCCGCCCGCGCGGTACACCGACGCAACGCTGATCCGCGCGCTTGAGCAGAACGGGATCGGCCGTCCCTCGACCTACGCGCCCACGGTCTCGACGATCCTCGACCGCGAATATGTGGTCAAGGAGGGGAAGTTCCTGCGCATCACGCCGCTCGGCAGCGTCGTGACGAAGCTGATGGAGGACCGGTTCCCGGATATCGTGGACACGAAGTTCACCGCCCGCATGGAGAAGGAGCTTGACACCGTAGAGGAAGGGCAGATCGCGTGGAAGGACGTGCTGCGCGGCTTTTACGGAGGCTTTGAGGCGGACCTTGCCAAGGCGGAGAAGGAGCTTGAGGGCGTGCATCTCAAGGTTCCCGACGAGGAAACGGAGGAGATCTGCCCGCAGTGCGGCAGGAAGCTTGTGATAAAGTCCGGGCGCTTCGGACGCTTCCTCGCCTGTCCCGGCTACCCGGAGTGCAGCTTTACGATGCCGCTCGTCGTCGAGATGCCGGGCCGCTGTCCGAAGTGCGGGGGCCGCTTGATGAAGCGAACGGGAAAAAGCCAGAAGACCGGCAAGCAGTATACCTACTACTGCTGCGAGTTCGGCACGAGCAGGGACGAGGCGAAAAAGTGCGACTTCATGACCTGGGATGTGCCGACGAAGGACGACTGCCCGCTGTGCGGACAGACGATGTTCAAGAAGGCGGGCAAGGGCTTCCGCAAGCCCTACTGCATCAATCCCGACTGCGAGGCCTTCGTGCCGGAGGATAAGCGCGGCTACGTCCGCAAAAAAGCGGCCGACGCGGAGCCGACGGAGGACGGAGCGCCCACAGAGAAGGCGGAGGCGGAGAAGAAGACCGCCAAAAAGACCGCCGCCGGGACCGGTACGGCCGGGAAGAAACCCGCTGCGAAGAAAGCAGCCGTGAAAAAGACGGCGGGCAAGGCTGCGGAGAAGAAGACGACGGCGAAAGCGGCTGCGGCGAAGAAGACTGCAAAGAAGGAAGAAAGCTGATGCAAGCAACTGTCATCGGAGCGGGACTGGCCGGGTGCGAGGCTGCGTGGCAGCTTGCGC
>CAKTJA010000039.1 GCA_934567115.1 uncultured Oscillospiraceae bacterium | reverse complement strand
GGGAAAGGCGGCGCGCGGTCCGGCAGAGGGCGCGCCTCTGCGAACAAGAGGTGGTCAGGCCTGCTTCCGGGCAAAGCGGGAGCCGATGAGCATGATCACCGCAAAGACGATGAGATACCAGAAATTCCCCATCTTGTGACCGATCAGACAGGCGGCGACCATGAAGATCGAGCCGCAGATGGCAAGCGCCGGAATGACGTAGCGGCGGACCGCGTTCTCGTCGGTCGCCTTACGCATCCAGTTGATGAAGATCGGAATGTAGAGCGCGTAGATCGTGACGATCGGAAGCTCGGAGGAATCGAAGCTGAAAATGACGCTTTCAAACGGCGTTCCCGCAAAGGCGACGGCATTGTTCCACGTGCCCGCCAGATTCGACAGATAGAAGTACAGGCCCCACGCGGCACAGAAAAACAGACCAACGATCGCGGAGTTTCCGGGCAGGTTGGAGACGCGGTCCACCTGACCGAACAGGGCGGGATTCGGCCCCTCCCCACGGGCGGCGAGGGAGTACATCCCGCGGCAGCAGCCGAGCATCAGGCCGTTCATCGTGCCCATGCAGGAGATGGCGATGAACAGGTTCAGCACGTTGCCGAGCACATTGCCGAACACGTTGATGAACGCGGTGGTTGCACCGGAATCGCACAGCTCCTGATTGGTCGCGCCGCCGGCCACGCCGATGTAATAGAGAATGTAGGTCGCCACGATGATAAGTCCGCCGATGATCAGCGCCTTGGGAAGGTTGCGCTTGGCGTCCTTCAGCTCCGCATTGATGGAGGTGGCGATGATCCAGCCCTCATAGGCGAAGGCGGTGGAGCAGACCGCGACGAAGAGCGGGTTGCCGTTGACCGCGTAGCCCACGGCGGGCGTGGTGAAATTCTCGGTCAGCGTGCCGTTGATCAGGCCGTAGGTGATGCCGACGACCGCCATCAGCGTGAGCGGCACGAACTTGATCACCGTGGTCGAGACCTGAAATTTGCCGGCGAGCTTCGGCGAGAGCGCGTTGACGGCGTAGGCGCAGACCATGAAAAAGAGCATCAGCGCAAGACACTCCGGACCGATCACACAGCCGCCCTCCGACGCGGGAATGATGAGAGGAAAGTCGGGGTCCACCGAGGTGATGAACACCAGCGTGTACCGCGCGCTCAGCCAGGAGAGCACGGAGGTGAGCGTCGGGTAATAGGTCGTGGACATGAACCAGCCGATGTAATAGCCGTACTTTCCGCTGACGGTGGCCTCGGCATAGTCCACGATGCCGTTGACCTTTTCATATTTCTGCGCCATGAAAGAGAAGGCGAGAATGCAGATAATCATGATCGAGCCGCCGATGAGCCATGCCAGAATGCCAAGCGGCATGTCGCCGCCTGTTTTTTGCAGGATCACCTGAGCTTTAAAAAATACGCCCGAGCCGACCACAATGCCGACGACCATGCAGATCGCGGTGAACAGGCCGTATTTCTTTTCAAGCTTGTTTTCCATTTCAGTCACTCCTTGTTCGACGGATACGCGACGCGCCCGCCCGCTTTTTTAACATTCCGACAGACAGAATATTAAAAAAATTATAATACCCGGGCGCGTGGAAATCAATTGTTTTAATATGCTTGTGCAAAAATTTGTGAACTTTTTGTGATGGCGTCAAAATGAAGGCGAATTTTGGCGGAGGTTTTGACAGTTTTGACCATATCATGCGGCGCGGACCGGCTGCCGCCGCGCGGACTGCGGTTTTGCCTCGGCGGGACGGTCCGCGCACGGCGGGGCTTTAGGAGGCTTTGAAAAAACGGACGGTCTGCCGCTATGCATAGAAAAGGGAGGCGGTGGGGCGGTGTGCTTCCGGCTCTGCCGATGGGGGCGGTTCTGCGCGGCGGGAAAAGAAAAATAAAAAAATTATGGAACTGATGTACTATTTCGTGCAACAAAGCCGGGGAAAACGACTATGGGTGAAAACGGGGCGGCGGAGAGAGAAAAAACGACCGGACTTGCGGCGCCGCCCGGAAAAGGGGTGCATGGCGAGAATGCGAAAAAAGGCGACCCGCGAACGGGTGATCCAATGGCTTTACGAAACGGCGCTGGGCCGCGCAAACGACGCGGTGCTTCTGGCGTATGTGCAGGAGCCGACCGAGGAGTATCTGAGGAAGCTCGATCTTGGCGCGGTGGCGGAGTTTCGGCGGAGCAATCTGGGAAGCGTCGAGGTCAAGTTCATCGACCGCGTGAAGGCCCTGCAAGCGCTGGCGGGCCTTCTTGAGACGGGCGGCGGCGAGGCGGAGGAGTTCTTCCGCGCGGTGGCGGAGGCGGAGACGGAGACGGAGGAGAGAGCGTGAGAGAGATGACGCCGCTTTCCCCCAAGCAGCGACGGGCCTTTTTGTGGTGGGCGCGGCCGGAGTACGGAGACTTTACGGCGGTCATCTGCGACGGCGCTGTGCGCTCGGGCAAGACGACGGCTATGGCGCTCGGCTTCTTCTTCTGGGCCATGAGCCGGTTCAACGGACGGCAGTTCGCCCTGTGCGGACGAAGCGTCGGCGCGGTGAGGCGCAACCTTCTGAGCACGGTGCTGCCGATGCTGCGCGCGCTCGGCTTCGCGTGCGAGGAGAAGCGGGGGGAACGGCTTTTGATCGTGCGGCACCGGGGAAGGGTGAACCGCTTCCACCTCTTCGGCGGCGCAAACGAGGCCAGCGCTTCACTGATCCAAGGCATGACCCTTGCCGGGGCGGTTTTCGACGAGGCGGCGCTGATGCCGCGCTCGTTCGTCGAGCAGGCCTGCGCGCGGTGCTCGGTCGAGGGGAGCAGGCTTTGGTTCAGCTGCAACCCGGAGGGGCCGGGACACTGGTTCTATCAGGAATGGATCCTGCGCGCCGAGGAAAAACGGGCGCTTTACCTCCATTTTACCATGGACGACAATCCCTCGCTGAGCGAGAGGACGCGGGAGCGCTATCGCAAAATGTACAGCGGACTGTTCTACCGGAGGTTCGTGCTGGGCGAGTGGGCGGCGGCCGAGGGCCGCATCTACGACTTCTACGATCCGGAGGAGTACGCGCGGGAGGTCCCGGACGGACCGTGGGAGCGGTTCCGGGTCTCGGCGGATTACGGCACGGTGAACCCCGCGTCGTTCGGGCTGTGGGGCCTGCGGGAGGGCGTGTGGTACCGCGTGGACGAGTATTACTACGATTCCCGCGCGGAGGGCCGGCAGAAAACGGATGAGGAATATGTGGACGACCTGTGCGAAATGGTGGGTGGAAGAAGGATCGAGCGCGTGATCGTCGATCCCTCGGCGGCGAGCTTCATCGAGGCGCTGCGGCGGCGGGGCTTCCGCGTGACGAGAGCGAACAACGCCGTGTCCGACGGCCTGCGGGTGACAGCCGACCTGCTGAAGAGCGGGAGGATCGTGATCTGCCGGAACTGCCGGAGCTGTCTGCGGGAGATGGCGCTGTACTGCTGGGCGGGCGAGGGCGGAGGTCACGACGCGCCGCGCAAGGAAAACGACCATGCCATGGACGAGATGCGGTATTTTGCCATGTCGGTGGCGGAGCGGCGGGCGGCCATGCCCACCGTGCGCGCCGTGGAGAGAACTTTATGAAGGCGGAGGAAAAAACAGTGAGATGGAGGAGAAAACAGCGGAGCGGCGGCGCGGCCCCAACTGTGCAGGTGCGGACGGGAGGGGAACACCCCTTCTCCGCGCTGAGAAGCTATGTGCCGCTCGGCGGCGCGGATGTGCGGCTTTACCGAAACATCCGCGAGGCGGTGCCGATCGTGGACGCTGCGATCGGAAAGCTGGTGCGGCTCAGCGGCGGCATGAGCGTGCGCTGTGAGGACGAGACGGTGCAGACGGCGCTCAACGATTTTCTGCGCACGGTGGACGCGGGACGGGCGCAGACGGGCTTCAACGCCTTTCTGGAAAGCTATCTCGATTCCCTTTTGACCTGCGGACGCGCCGTCGGCGAGATCGTCCCCGACGCGGAGGGACGCGATATCGCGGCGCTGCTCTGCCATCGTGTGGAGCAGGTGCAGCTGCGCGAGGGCGGGACCGCGCTGGACCTGTCCTTCTGCGGATGGGACGAGGGGGGCAGGCTGCGCGAGCTTCCCAGACAGGAGCTGGTGCTCTTTACGCCGCTTTCGCCGGAGACGGAAAATCCCTACGGCGTGTCGCTGCTGCGCTCGATGCCCTTTATGACGGAGCTTCTGATGAAGATCTACTACGCGATGGGGCAGAACTGGGAGCGCTGCGGCAACGTGCGCTTCGCGGTGACCTATCGGCCGCAGGGCGAGGAGGCGGACGGCGCGCTTGCAAAGGAACGGGCAGAGCTTCTGGCCCGGGAGTGGTCCGAGGCGATGCAGGCCGCGCACAACGGCCGCGTGCGGGATTTCGTGAGCGTGGGCGATGTGTCGATCCGCGCGATCGGCGCCGACAACCAGATGCCCGAGAGCGAGACGAGCGTGCGCCAGATCCTTGAGCAGCTGGTCGCAAGGACCGGTCTGCCGCCGTTTATGCTGGGGCTGAGCTGGTCGTCCACCGAGCGGATGAGCTCGCAGCAGGCGGACATGCTCACCAGCGAGATCACCGCCCTGCGCCGCACCGTGACGCCGATGGTGGAGCGCGTGTGCCGCCTGTGGCTGCGTCTGCACGGCTTCGGCTGCCGCTTCACGGTGGAGTGGGACGACATCAATTTGCAGGATCTGGTCGAGGAGGCAAGGGCGGAGCTGTACCGCGAGCAGGCGCGGAAGCTGCGGCTTGAAAACGATGAAAGGGAGAGGGAGCGGACATGACGGAGCTGAAAACGGAAAACGCCCTGCCGCACGGCGGCGCGGCGAGCGCGGAGGATATGGAGCGGATCAACCGCTTTGCGAAAACGGAGCTGAGAGCCGAGCAGGTGTACACCTTTGCGGTGAAGCTGTGCGACAACGAGATCGACCGCGATTTCGAGCGCTTCGACCGCGAGGCGCTGGAAAAGCTCGCGGAGCTGTTTGTGGGAAAGACCGGCATATTCGACCACAACTGGTCGGCGAACGGACAGACGGCGAGGCTCTACCGCACGGAGGTGGCGGAGGGCGGCGGCCTGACGGCGGCGGGCGACCGGTACTGCTGCTGCAAGGGCTGGGCCTATATGCTCAGGTCGGAGAAAAACGCCGAGCTGATCGCGGAGATCGAGGGAGGCATCAAAAAGGAGGTCAGCGTCGGGTGCAGCGCGGGAGAGAGCGTGTGCTCGATCTGCGGAAGACCGATCGCCGAGTGCGGGCATGAGCGCGGCGCGTATTACGGAGGAAAGCTGTGCTACGCCACGCTGCGCGGGATCACCGACGCTTACGAGTGGAGCTTCGTCGCCGTGCCCGCCCAGCGGGACGCGGGCGTAATGAAGCGCTTTGCCCAAGGCGAGGGCACGCTTAAAGCGCTGGTGCGCACGCGCGGCAGCGGCGCACAGCTGCACGAGCTGGAGCGGCTGGAGAAGCTTTCCCGTCTGGGCAGGAGCTATCTTGAGCAGCTGCGCGGCGAGGTGAAGCGGCTGATGCTGGTGACGGAGGAGTCGCTCGACGGCGGCGTTGCCGAGAGCGTGACCCGAAAGCTCGGCGAGGAGGAGCTGCTGGAGCTGAAGCGGGCCTTCGGCGCGAGAGCGGCGAAAAAGCTCGGCGTCCGCGCGCAGATCTTCGGCGCACGGGAGACGGAGCCGGAGAGCGGGCAGGATTTCCGCGTTTGAACGCGCGGAGCCGGTGAAGCGGCCATATGGGCGGAGACGCCCTTTGGATAAATTTTCAGAGGAGGACTGCAAATGAACATTTCTTATCAGGGAATCGGACAGTGGTGCGCGACCTTCGCGTGCGAGGGGGTCGGCGAGGGAAGCCCCGTCAAGGTCTCCGCCGACGCGGCGGTGGCCGAGTGCGCGGACGGCGAGGAGTTCTGCGGCGTTGTGCTGGCCGCGGCGGGGGACGGGGAGGCATGCACCGTCCAGCTCGGCGGGCTTGTGGCGCTGCCCTACAGCGGCGAAAGCGCCCCCGCGCTCGGCTACTGCGCCCTTGCCGCGGACGGGGCCGGCGGCGTGAAGACCGCCGAGGGCGCGAAAAGCCGCCTGGTCGTGGAGCGCGACACCGCCGCGAAGACCGTTACCATTATGCTTTGAGGAGGTTGATGACAATGGCGTATCAGTATGAAAATCTGAGACTGGAAAAGGGAATGTACGCCCAGAGCGGCAAAAGCTTTTCCCGCGTGCTGGAAAGCCTTGACCCCAGCGAGGCCTATCGCGGCACGCCGCTTGAGGGCCTTGACGCGTTCCAGCGTCAGCTCAAGCGCTTCGACATCCATGTGAGAGGCGCGGGCAGCGACATGGTGGAGAAGTTCTTCCACAGCGCCGACAGCGCCGTGCTGTTCCCGGAGTTCGTTTCGCGCGTGGTGCGTCAGGGCATGGAGAGCGATATCCTGCCCGAGATCGTCGCCACGACCACCAGCTTCGACGGCATGGATTACCGCACGATCGCCTCCGTGCCCCGCGAGGAGGACAAAAAGCTCAAGCGCGTGGAGGAGGGCGCGCAGATCCCGACCACCGAGATCCGCACGCAGGAAAACCTTGTCAGGCTGCACAAGCGCGGACGCATGCTCGTGGCAAGCTACGAGGCTATCCGCTTCCAGCGTCTGGACCTTTTCTCCGTGACGCTGCGCCAGATCGGCGCGTACATCTCCAGAATGCATCTTGAGGACGCGGTGGACGTGCTGATCCGGGGCGACGGCAACAACAACGCCGCCGACGCGCTCAAGATCGGCACGGCCCCGATTTCCGGTACGGCGGGGACGCTCAGCTATGAGGCGCTGCTGGACTTCTGGGCGCAGTTTGACCCGTATTCCATGAACACGATGCTCGTCTCCAACGACGTGATGCTCAAAATGCTCAAGCTGCCCGAGTTCCAGAACCCGCTTACCGGACTGAACTTCCAGGGGACCGGAACGCTCTCCACCCCGCTGGGCGCGAAGCTTCTGCGCACCTCCGCCGTCCCTGCGGGAAAGCTGATCGGCCTTGACAAGAACTATGCCCTTGAGCACATCTGCGGGAGCGACGTTACGGTAGAGTACGACAAGCTGATCGACAGACAGATCGAGCGCGCCGCCATCACGAGCATCTCCGGCTTTGCCAAGCCGTACCGCGACGCGTCCCGGGTGCTGTCGATCTGAGCCGGCGGCCGCGCGGAGAGGAGGAGAGCGGAATGGAAGAGGAGATCCTGAATACCGCAAGGAGCATATGCGCGTGTACGGAGCAGGAGGAGACGCTTCTTGCGCGGCTTTGCACCGCCGCGGCGAAAAGGCTGCGCGGAGAGCTGCGCGAGGACGTTTCGGAGAGGGACTGCGCGGAGGCGTTCGCGTGCGCGGCGGCGTGGCTCGCCGCCGCCGCGCTGACCGAGGCGAGGCTCTGCGGCGGCGAGGAGCTTTCCTCGCTCCGCGCGGGCGATGTGACGATCCAGATGGAGGACGGGGCGCGGAGCGGCCGGGCCGATGCGCTGCGGCGCTCCGCCCGGCAGATGATGGAGCCGTATACGAGGGGAGGAGGGTTTTACTTTTGCGGAGTGAAGGGATAAGGGATGCGCTCTCCCGCGCGTTCCGGACCTGCGGCGCGGCGGTGACGATCGTACACGGCGGGGAGGAAACGGAGACGTTCGGCTTTGTTCAGCCCATCACGTCCGAAAGCGGCGGCGAGCCGTTTTCAGCCGGCCCTCTGGGTGCGTGCGACAAGCGCTGCTGGCGGTATCTGGGGGACGCGCAGACCCGCGTGGAGCAGGGGGACCGGCTTATCTGCGCGGGAAAGCGCTACCGCGTGCGGCGCGCCGAGGAGGTCCGCGCCGGCGGCTTTGCGACGCACCGCTGGGCGGTGCTTGACAGAGAGGAGGCGGAGACTTGACGGCGGCGGGTCAGGTGAGAGCCGAGATCGTGCGGCGGCTGCGCGAGGCCGGGATCGACGCGGTGCAGTCCTTTGAGGAGGAACGCTTCCGCGAGAGAAGCGAGCCGGTGGTCGCCGTCGGCGCGGAGCAGACGGAATTCTCCGCCCCGGGGCTGACGGACTATCTCGGCGAACGGTTCGACGAGACGCTCGGCTGCACGGTCGAGGTCTATGGAAGAAAACTGAAAATGACGGCGGCGCTGGAGGTGTACGCCCCGAGGCGGAAGGGCGCGAGAGGCTGCGAGAAAACGGCGGAGAGTGTTTCCGAGACGCTGCTCGACGGCCTTGCGGAGGGTCTGCGGCCCGAGGAGCTGCGCTGGGGCAGGACCGAATGGGACAGCGAATACGGCATGTTCGTGCGCCGCGGCTCCGCGTGCTGCACGGCCTACTTCACGGCGCAGGCGGACGAGAGAAGCGCGGTGCTGTCGGAATTTATCTTGAAAGGTGTGAGGCTGTAAATGAACAATACGGTGGTGCATGAGCATCCGGGCGTTTACTCTGCCTACGACGCGTCAAGCGTGCTGGGCGGGAAAAAGACGAGCAGGGTGATCGGCGTGGCGGCGGCCGCCGCGAAGGACCCCGGCACGGGGGTCGCGGCGCTGACCTCCTACGCCGAGGGCGTGAACGAATTCGGCGAGGATGCGGCCGGTACGGTGGGCATGTCGGCGGTGCTGCGCGCGCTGTACGCCAACGGCGCGGCGGCGGTAAAGGCGGTCGCGGTCGGGAAGACGGCGGAGGGCGCGGCGGACTATGAGAGCGCCTTCGCGCTTCTTGAGCAGACGGACGGCGTGGATATCATCGTGTGCGACAGCACGGACGCGGCGGTGCAGCAGAAGCTGAAGGTCAGCGTGGAGAGCGCGTCGGGCAGACAGCGTGAGAGGATCGGCGTGACGGCGGGGGGCGCGGACGAATCGGTCACGCAGCTGATCGCCCGGGCGGCGGCGCTGAACAGCGAGCGCATGGTGCTCGTCGCCCCGGGCGATGTGCGCATGGCGGCGGCAGCGGCGGCGGTCATCGCGGCGGAGAGCGATCCCTCCGTACCGGTGAACGGCGCGGCGCTCAAGGGCTTTTCCGCCCTCGGCGCGAGCTATGACGACACGCAGATCGATCTTCTGGTGCGCGGCGGCGTTACGCCGCTGGAGATGAGCGCGGGAGAGGTGTGCATCGTGCGCGGTATCACGACCAGAACCACGACCGGCGGCGCGGAGGACAAGACCTGGCGCGAGCTGACGAGCGTGATGATCGTGGACAACGTGATCCCGGCGCTGCGCGGGTCCCTCCGCTCCCGCTTCTCGCGGAGCAAAAATACGGCGCAGGTGCGCTCCGCGATCCGCTCGCAGGTGATCGTGGAACTGGAAAACAAGCGCGCGGCGGAGATCATCGACAGCTTCGGCGAGGTTGAGGTGCGGGCGATGGAGGACGATCCCTCGGTGTGCCTGGTCGAATTCAGCTTCGCGGTGGCGCACGGGCTCAACCGCATCTACCTCAGCGCGCACATTACGGTTTAAGGAGGCGGAGACATGGCAAATATGACGATCCCGACGAGCAGAGACATCTATCTGGAGCTGAACGGGAAAAAGCTGGCGGTGGTGCAGAGCTATACCGCCAGAGCGACGCGCACGAGCCGTGAGATCGAGGCGTTCGGCGAGAGCGAGCCGGTGGCGACCGTCGGCGGTCAGACCCGCTATACGCTGGAGCTCAGCCGGCTCTACGCGACCGACGAGGCCATCGGCGACGGCGTGAATTTCTATGAGCTGGAGGACTTTTCCGTGGTGGTGTGCCGCCCCGGAAAGCGCGTGATCTACAGCAGCTGCCGCTGGAACAACATTGAGGAGCTGGGCAAGCTCGGCGATCCCGCCGTTGAAAAGGTGACGGTGATCTCCTGCAAGCGCATGGAGACGAACGCCTGATGGACGGAAAGGCTTCGTTCGCGGCGGGCAAACGCCGCGTGACCGAACGGCTCGGCGAGGCGGTGTTTGAGGCGGTCGGCCTGATCGTGCGGCGGTATCTGGAGCTTCCGGAGGAGGATTTTGACGGCGGGATCTCGGAGAC
>CAKTJA010000038.1 GCA_934567115.1 uncultured Oscillospiraceae bacterium | reverse complement strand
AGCGCGGCGGCGCGGTTGAAGTTCTCCTGATCGTCGAAGGTGCCGACCATCAGGCCGTTGGAGATGATGACGCGCGGAGCCAGCCTGTGCGAGTGGAACAGTCCGAGCGGGTGACCGGACATGACCACCAGAGTCTGCTCGTCGGTCAGCTCCTCAAGGTACTTTTTGATCAGGCGGTACTGCATCCAGTTCTGGCAGACCTGACCGGTCTCGCCGTAGGTGACCAGCTCGTAGGGATAGAGCGCGACGTCGAAATCGAGGTTGTTGTCGATCATGACCTGAATGGCGCGGCCCTCGATGCACTTGCCCTTGTACTCGTCGATGGGCTTACCGTAAAGCTTGCCCTCCGGGCGGAAGCGGTAGCCGTAGATGCGGCCGTGCTCCTCAAGCTCGGCGGCAAACTCCTTCGCCATCTGCGCATGATGGTCCGGATGGATATAGCGCAGGGCGTTTTTGATCGCAAGCGCCTTGTCGGCCTCGGTCAGGTGGGATTCACGGCGGGGAGCGCGGCGATAGCAGGCTTCCATCTTCGGATACGCGGGAAGCTCGTAGTCCAGCTTGATCGTCATGGCTCCGTCTGCGAGATTCAGCATGAAAAATTCCTCACTTTCTGATTTTTTCGCGATTTGCCGATATTTTTCGTTTTCTGAAAATATTCTTGTGCAATCTGCTTGATATCTTGCATTATATCAGCAACCTGCTATAATGAAAAGTACTTCTATTATATTGTTGTCATACTTTTTTGATATCGACGGAAAGAGGAGCGGACCATGACCATACGGCAGCTGGAGTACTTCCTCGCGGTGGCGGAGGAGAAGAGCATTTCTGCGGCGGCGCGGGCGCTGCACGTCGCGCAGCCGCCGATCTCGCGGCAGATCGCGCAGCTGGAGGACGAGCTTGGCGTCTGCCTTTTCGTGCGCGAGAGCCGGGGCATGAAGCTGACCGAGGCGGGGCGCAGCCTTCTGCGGCAGGGCCGTCAGCTGTTTTCCACGCTGCGCCGCGTGGAGGAAAACGTGAAAAGCGTCGGCGCGGGCGAGGGCGGGCGCATCAACGCGGGCGTCATTTACTCCGCCATGCCCTACGCCCTGCGGTATTTTGAGCAGTTTCACGCGCGTTATCCGAAGGTGGAGTTCTACATCCGTCTCGGCTCGCCGCAGGACCTGCTCGCCGACCTTGACCGTGGGGCGCTGCACGTTCTGTTTCTGCGCCGCCCGACGCAGGAGCGGCTCGGGCTGCATGAGAAGCTGCTCGGCGAGGACGAGCTTGCGCTGATCATGACCGAGCAGACCGACCCCGCGCCCGAGCTGCCCGCCGTGCCCATCGAGCGGCTGCGCGGCGTGGCGATGTGCCTTCTGCGTTCGGACGACCTGTGGGGCTATAACGACTATCTTCTGGGCGAGTGCCGCCGCAGCGGGTTCGAGCCGAACGTCCCCTGCCAGTGCTACGACACGCCCATGGCGATGCAGCTGGTCCGCTCGGGCTTCGGCGTAAGCTTCCTGCCGCGCTCCATCGTTGAAACGCACCCGAACTCCGGCATTTACGCCAAGCCGCTCATGGGCCTTCCCGCAAAGTCCTACCCCATTCTGGTCTGGAGCGACGAGGCGCTTGGCACGCCGTGCGTCCGCCGCTTTACGGAGGAAGCGCCCGCCGCCGGACGGCGCACTTAAAAAAATTAAGCTCCCCGAAAAAAACGGGAAAGAAAACCTGTTTACGCCCCCGCCGCCGCGCGGTATAATGAGCAGAGAGAAGGGCGGCCGCGCCGCCCGGCGCGGACCGTTCGGGACCGCACCGAATACGGAAACAAAACGGAGGAAAGTGACATGGCACGACTGATCGAATGCATCCCCAATTTCAGCTGCTCCAAGGAAAAGGACGAGGCCACCTATAACGCCCTTGTCGAAACCGCGCAGAGCGTACCCGGCTGCACCCTGTTCGACGCGCAGACCGACGGCAACCACAACCGCTGCGTTTTCACGCTGATCGGCTCTCCCGAGGCGATCGAGGAGGTCGCCTTCCGCCTGACGAAGGTCGCCGCCGAGCGGATCGACATGAACAAGCACCACGGCGAGCACAAGCGCATGGGCGCGACCGACGTGATTCCCTTCGTCCCGCAGATGGATGTGACCGTCGAAGAGGCGGTCGAGATGTCCAAGCGCGTCGCCCAGCGCATCTGGGACGAGCTGAAGATCCCCTCCTTCCTGTATGAGGACAGCGCCACCCGTCCCGAGCGCCGCAACCTCGCCACCTGCCGCAAGGGTGAGTTCGAGGGGATGCCCGCGAAGCTTCTCGAGCCGGACTGGGCGCCCGACTACGGCGAGCGCAAGATCCACCCCACCGCCGGCATCACCGCCATCGGCGCGCGCATGCCGCTCGTCGCGTTCAACTGCAATCTGGAGACCTCCGACGTTGAGATCGCCAAGAAGATCGCCAAGGTCATCCGCGGCTCCTCCGGCGGCTTCCGCAGCTGCAAGGCCATGGGCTTCATGCTCGAGGACCGCGGCATCGCGCAGGTCTCCATGAACATGGTCAACTATGAGGATACCCCGCTCTACGTCACCTATGAGATGATCAAGGCGCTGGCGGAGCGGTACGGCACCCGCGTCATCGAAAGCGAGATCGTCGGCCTGACCCCCGCCAAGGCGCTGATCGACTGTGCGGAGTTCTATCTCAAGGCCAAGGATTTCGACTGCAAGAAGCAGGTGATGGAGTATCACCTGATCGACATGGAGTAAGCATTCAAAAATTGCCAACGGCATATTTTGAGAAGATTGACACTCCGCTCTGCGCCTCGCCGCCGTCGGCGGCTCGACGCTCGCTCCGCGAGAAGTGCTTTTCGCCATGCACAGGCCGCAGGGAAAAACGATTTCAACCTGCTTTGCGCCCTCGGGCGCGAAATGCCACAAGGAAGGACATTAAAATCTATGAAACTTGCTGAACTTACCGTTACCGGATTTGCGGATATCGTCTCGTCCGACGCGCCCGCGCCGGGCGGCGGCTCCTGCGCCGCGCTCTACGGGGCGATCGGCGCCGCGCTGACCGCGATGGTCGGCGGGCTGACGCAGGGCCGCAAAAAATACGCGGAGTACGCCGAGCACGCCGCCGAGGTCGAGAAGAAGGGCAACGATCTGAAGTCCCGTCTGCTCGACGTGATGGACCGCGACACCGACGCGTTCAACGTCGTCTCCGCCGCCTTCGGCATGCCCAAGGACACCGACGAGCAGAAGGCCGCCCGCTCCGCCGCCATTCAAAACGGCCTCAAGGGCTGCACGAAAACGCCGATGGAAATGATGGAGCTGATCGACGAAACGCTCACGCTCGCCCACTCGCTTCTCGGCCGCTTCAACGACTCCTCGGCAAGCGACCTCGGCGTTGCGTTCCTGTCCCTCAAGGCGGGCATGCAGGGCGCGTGGCTCAACGTGCTGATCAACGTCGGCTCCCTCAAGGATCAGGAGTTTGCCGCCGAGTACCGCGCGCGCGGCGAAAAGCTGCTTGCGCACGCGCTGCCGCTGGCGGACGAGTGCTACGCCGAGATCGTCAAGCTGATCGACGGCTGAGAGCGGACGCACCGCTTCTCCCTCCGGGCGGACGTTTTCCGCCTCACGGCATTTTCAAACTGTAACGATGGCTTCGGTAATTTCTTACCGAAGCCATCCTGCCGTCAGAGCATATTTTCTCCCCGGCGCAGACGGCCGCCGGCACACCCGCGCGGCCGGGGCCGCGCTTACGAAAGAAGGTTTCCCCCATGACGATCACCCATTTGAAGCCCGCCGACTACGTGACCTCCCGCTGGTCCGGCGGCACGACCACACAGCTTGCCATCGCGCCGCGCGGCGCCGTGTACGCCGACCGCAGCTTCCTCTGGCGCGTCAGCTCCGCGTCCGTGGAGCTGGACGAATCCGATTTCACGGCTCTGCCCGACTACGACCGCGTCATCTCCACGCTGCGCGGCGACATGACGCTGACGCACAACGGCGGAGCGCCCCTGACGCTGCACCCCTACGATATCCACACGTTTTCCGGGGGCGACGACACGCACTCGCGCGGGCGCTGCACGGACTTCAATCTGATGCTGCGGCGCGGAGCGTGCCGGGGCGGCGTTACGGCGCATTTCCCGAACGGAACGCAGACGCTTGCCCTCCACGAGGGCGGAACGGCCCTGCTCTTCTGCGGCGAGGGCGGCGCGGAGCTTCACGCCGGCGAGCGCGTTCTTACGCTCGGCGCGGGCGAAAGCGCGCTGATCGAGGACGCTCCGGAGAGTCTGACCGTCTCTGCGGCCGAGGGCGCGAAGCTTCTGCTCGCGCAGATTTTTTAACGGGAAGGGAGCGGGTGCGCAATGAAGGACGCCGCCTCGCGCATTCACGACTACGCGTGGACCGGACGCGCCCCGGGGCTGGAGCGGACCCGCGCGCTGCTGGCGGAGCTTGGAAATCCGGAGCGGACGCTCCGCTTCGTACACATCGCCGGGTCAAACGGAAAAGGCTCCACCGCCGCAATGATCGCCTCGGTCCTCACGGCGGCGGGGCTTCGCACCGGGCTTTTCACCTCGCCGCACCTCTATCGCTTTAACGAGCGCTTTCAGGTGGACGGAGCGCTGATCCCAGACGACGCGCTCGAACGGCTCACGCAAAGGGTCCTCGCGGCGGCGGACGCGCTTCCCGAGCACCCGACGGAGTTCGAGCTGATGACCGCCGTGGGCCTTCTGTGGTTCGCCGAGGCGGACTGTGCGCTTGTCGTGCTTGAGGTCGGCCTCGGCGGACGGCTGGACTCCACAAACGTCATCCCCGCGCCGGAGGCCGCCGTCATCACCAACATCGGGCTTGAGCACACGGAGCTTCTCGGCGGCACCGTCGCCGCCATCGCGGCGGAAAAGGCCGGCATTCTGAAGACCGGCTGCCGCGCGGTCCTCTACGGGCAGACCCCCGAAGCGGAGGAGGTCGTCTCCCGCGTCTGCCGCGAGCGGGGCATCCCGCTGACCGTTTCCGACGTCTCGCAGCTCACGGTACACCGCTCCGCCCCGGACGGGCAGAGCTTTACCTATCGCGGGCGGGGGCCGCTGTTCCTGCCGCTGCCCGGCGGCTATCAGCTGCGCAACGCAGCCGCCGCTCTTGACGCGGTCGACGCGCTGCGGTCGGCGGGATGGCGCATTCCGGAGGAGGCGGTGACCGCCGGTCTCGCGCGGGTGAAATGGCCGGGACGGCTGGAGCTTGTGCGCCGCAGCCCGGACCTTATCATCGACGGCGGGCACAATCCGCAGTGCGCACAGGCGCTCGCCGCGTCGCTGCGCGCGCTCTATCCCGGCAGAAAGCTGGTCTTTCTCACGGGCGTTCTCGCCGACAAGGACTGGGAGAGCATGATGCGCGAGATCCTCCCGCTCGCGGGATCGGTCGTCGCCGTGCGTCCGGACAGCCCCCGCGCGCTGGACGCGGACAGGCTTGCCGCATGGACGGAGGCGCAGGGCGTTCCCGCCGCCGCCTGCGCAGACCTCGACGAAGCGCTGCGCACGGCGCTCCGCCTTGCGGGGCCGAACGGCGCGGTCTGCGCCTGGGGATCGCTCTACAGCGTCGGAGGGCTGCGCCGGCGTCTGGGGCTGTACGGCGCGGACGCGGACCGCTCCTGACGCGGTCGGGCCGGGGCCGCCAAAGCTCCGGTTCGAAAGGGAAGAGGGGGCGGCAGCCCCGCGAAACCGCCCGCGCCATCGAGAGCGGAAGCTTTCAGGACTTTTCAAGGTGCCGCGTGGGAAAATCACGCTTTTTCGATACGTTGAAAGCCGGGTCGTATGACCCGGCTTTCAGTTTTTTATTTTCACATACGTTTCAGCATTTCGCCAAACCCGTTCCCGGACCTACCACACGACGACCCGCTCCGAGGGGTCGAGCCACATGCCGTCGTCCTCGTCGATCCCGAAGGCCTCATAGAACGAGGGGAACTGCAAAAAGACCAGACTGCCGCGCAGCTTGTCGGGCGCGTGAACGTCGAAGAGCGCAAGATACTGCCTGTACTCGCGCGTATAGCTCGAGCACCAGATTTTCGCCGCGGCGGTGTAGAGCGTCTGATAGTCGGGGTCCTGCCGCTCGCCCACAAGCTGGGTGATGCACGCCATCGCGCCGAGGTCCGCAATGTTCTCGGAGATGGTCAGCGCTCCGTCGCAGAAGATGCCCGGGGCGGTCTCGCGTCCGTCGTAAAGCGCAATGACGCGCCCGCACAGCTCCTGAAACGCGGCGTAGTCCTCCGCCGTCCACCAGTCGGCGGCGTTCCCGTTTTTATCGTACTTCGCGCCGTTGTTGTCAAACGCATGGGTGATCTCGTGCGCGATCACGTAGCCGATGCCGCCGAGGTTTTCCTCACGCGGGGCGTTTACGTCATAGAAGGGCGGCTGGAGGATCGCGGCGGGGAAGTTGATGGAATTTGCGTTCGGATCGTAGTAGGCGTTGACGGTATACGGCGCAAGGAGCCATTCGTCCTTATCCACCGTCTCGTCCTCCGTCCCGGCAAGCTCGGCGACCTGCGCCAGCCGCATGGCGGTAAGATTCTCCAAAAAGCTGCCGCCCTCCGCCGCGCTGCGGACGGGCACGTCGGCAAGGCTGTCCGTCCACTCGTCGGGATAGCCGATCCTCAGCGTGATGGCCTGAAGCTTATCCACAGCCTTTTCCTTCGTCTCCGCGCTCATCCAGTCGAGCGCGCCGATGCGGCTCTCATAGGTCGCGATGATCTCGCGCGTCATCTGCTCAACGTCCGCCTTGGCCTCGGCGGAGAAGCAGCGCTCCACATACGCCTGACCGAGGTAATCGCTCATCAGGCTCTGCACGTACTGCGCGGCCTTCTCCTCGTCCGAAAGCTGCCCGGCCATGCCGAGATACTCCTGATTGAACGCGCTGACCGCGTCGTCGAACGCCGCGTTGAGGCAGGTCCCGAAGTTCTCGGCAATGCCCAAAAGCACATAGGCGCGCAGCGTCTCAAGCTGCTCGGGGACGAAAAGCGCCGCGACCGCCTTCACCGCCTCGGGATCGTAAACCTGAATGCGGTCGGCATTGCGCAGGCCGTAGGCGTCGAACAGCGCCTTCAGATCGGCCTCGGGGAAAAGCGCCTCAAGCTCGGAAAGCGTGTAGATATTGTAGACGTTATCCACATCCGAGATCTCCTGATTGGTCATGGACACGGCGGCAGCGGCGCTGTCCGCCGTCCAGATAAGCTGCGCCATCTGCGCCGCGCGCTCCTCCGAAATGCCGAGAAGCCCGTAAAGCGTTTCGACATAGCGCAGATACGCGGCCTTCTGCTGCTCGCTCGCGGTCTCATAGCCGCTCGTGCCAAGCGCGGGGGAGACCGTGGCAAAGAACGGCAGATAATGCTCGCTGTCCTTCGCGTCGGCCGTCAGCCCGAAGCCGAGCAGACAGGTCGTGCCGGATTCGCGCAGCATCGTCACGTCAAGCGCGGCCAGCTCCCGCACGCTCGCGGCGGAAAGCGCGGCGTCGATATAGCCCCGGATCGGCTCTATGCCGGCCGCCTCGCGCGCGTCCTTATCGAGAATGTTGGCGTACAGATTCGCGATCTTCCGCTCGCCCTCCGTCTTCGGATCGGCCACGACCTCGCGAATGATCTGCGCGACCTCCTCGCTGACCTCAATGCCAAGGTCCGTGAAAACGCCCGCAGCCGTATAGCCGGGCCGCAGCTCGCTCTCGTCAAGCTCCGTTTTGTTGACGCTCGCGTAAAAATCGTCCTTCAGATTGCTGCCCAGCAGCGCGTAGGCCCTATGGATATACCGCTCCAGCTCCGTCTTCGTCACCGGCTCGCCGGGCAGGAACAGGCCCTCCTCCGTTCCGGACACGATGCCGGAGGTGAACACGTCCGCCAGCTCGCCCTCCGCCCACGACGGCACATCCGTATACTCCTGCACGGGATAGCCGCTCCGCGCGTTGTCCCCCTTGGGGACGGGCAGCCCGCCGAACGCGCGCGAGAGCATGATAAGCGCCTCGGCACGGGTACAGGCGCTTTCCGTGCGCAGCGCGCCGGTCCCGTCGCCGCGCATCACATCGTCGAGCGACACGCCCGCATTGTAGTCCTGCGCGGCGGCAAGGATCATATCCGCCGCCTCGCCGCGCGTCACGGCGCTCTCCGCGCTTTCGGCGGCAAGCGCCGACACGCACATGCTCAGCACCAGCGCGGCGCTCAGCGCCGCAGCCATCAGCCTCTTCAGAAATCTCATAACAAATCCTCCCGAAATAAAAATTATCCGCCGCAGTCCGCGCTTACGCCCGCCCGTCCGTGACGAAATATCCGCGCACCGCGTCCCACACCCGTTCCGACACCGTGTCCGCGTCCGCGTCCGCGTCGACGATCACGATATTTTCCTCGCCGCGAAGCGCGTCAAACGCCTTGAAATACTGCTCCCGAACCTTTATCAGCCGCTCCTCCTTCTCGAACAGCTCCGTATGGAAGCGGCCCTTCGATATCCGGGCGAGCGCCGTTTGAACGGGCACGTCCAGAAAAACCGTCGCCGCCGGACGCAGCAGCTCCGCGCAGACGCTGTTCGCCCCGATCACCCAGCTCATGTCAAGGTCCACGCCGTGATAGGCGTAGGACGAAAAATAGTACCGGCTGGCGATCACATCGACGCCGCTGTTGATCTTTTGCAGCAGTCCGTCCGTCTCGTTCGTCAGATGGTCGATCCGGTCTGCGGCGAACAGCGCCGCGATGACCCGATTGTCCGCCCGCAGCCGCCCGGTCATGATCTGGTGGATCAGCGAGCCGATCGGCGCGTCCGTCGGCTCCCTCGTTTCGTAGAAGGGTACGCCGAGCGCGGACAGTCTGCCCGTCAGCGCCCGGACCTGCGTGCTCTTTCCGCAGCCGTCGATCCCCTCAAGAACGATCAGCTTTCCCCGTGGGCGGTTGTATTCTTCCGTGTTCATGGCCGCAAACCTCGCTCTGCTTAAAATATAGTGTTTCCAGTAAATTTATAGCACAAATCCTCCCGCGTTTCAAGCACTCTGCACAAAAGAGTGCGTTTATCGCGCGCGTCTTATTCACCGCACGGCGGAGGAGCGCCGAAAATGTCCGCGCACGGCAGACGGAAATTCCTTCCTTTGTCCTCTTTTTCCGCCTTCCGCTGTTGACAAACGCGAAATAATTCGGTATATTATCTAATATTCGTTTGCAAGCCTTTTGCAAATAACACAAAATTTATGGAGGTAAGTATGAAAAGAATCCTGAGTCTTCTTCTCGCTCTTGTCATGGTGTTCGCACTCGTGGCCTGCGGCGATAAGAACGCCAACACCCCCGGTGGGGAGACCCCCGATCCCACCACTCCCGAGGAGCCCACGTCCGAAGCCGTTCATATCGGTATCGTGACCGGTTCCGTCTCCCAGTCTGAGGACGACCGCCGCGGCGCGGAGGCCTTCCAGGCTCTGTACGGCGAAGAGAACGTCACTCTGGCTATCTATCCCGACAACTTCACCGAAGAGCTGGAGACCACCATCCAGACCATCGTCAACCTCTCCGACGATCCCGACATGAAGGCGATCATCGTCAACCAGGCCATCCCCGGCACCACCGAGGCCTTCCGTCAGATCAAGGAGCGCCGCCCCGACATCCTCTGCATTGCCGGCGAGGCGCATGAGGACCTGCCGGAGATCGGCTCCGCCGCCGACCTCGTGTGCAACAACGACTTCGTTGCCCGCGGCTACCTCATCATCCGCACCGCTCACGAGCTGGGCTGCGACACCTTTGTCCACATCTCCTTCCCGCGTCATCTGGCCTATGAGACCATGAGCCGCCGCGTGGCCATCATGCAGGCCGCGTGCGAGGAGTTCGGCATGAACTTCGTGATGGAGACCGCTCCCGACCCGACCTCCGACGTTGGCGTTGCCGGCGCTCAGGCCTACATTCTCGAGAAGGTTCCCGAGTGGGTGAACAAGTACGGCGAGAAGGCCGCTTACTTCTGCACCAACGACGCGCACACCGAGCCTCT
>CAKTJA010000037.1 GCA_934567115.1 uncultured Oscillospiraceae bacterium | reverse complement strand
CCTATGAGGAGCTTTACACCCTGATCGCCGCGGAGCGCGCGTCGAAGAAAAGACGGAGGGGCCGCCCCAGACGAAACGCGCAGTCCTGAGCCGCCGCCCCGCGAACGAAGGCGGCGAAATAAGAACCGGGTCGCTTGACCCGGTTCTTATTTTCTATCCTTTTCGCCGCCTCTGGACGGTTCCTGTAAAAAAGCCCTGCCCTGCGTTTCAGCGGAAGAGCCGTGGCGAGCGGCTTTGTCCTACCTGTCCTTACGCCTGCGTTTCGACGCCAGACAGCTCCGATACAACGTCCAGCAGCACATTCGCGCCGTTGATCAGGTCCTTTTCACGCGTGCACTCCTCCGGATTGTGGCTGACGCCGTTCACGCTGGGCACAAAAATCATGGCGGTGGGACAGATCCTTGCAAGCATCTGCGCGTCCTGCCCCGCCCCGGACGTCATGCGGCGGCAGCTCAGCCCACGTTTCGCGGCGTATTTTTCAACAAGGCTCACGATATGCCCGTCGAACTTGACCGGCTCGAACCGGCTCAGGCTCTCCACCGTCACGGAGACCCGGTCGGTCTTCTCAAGCTCTCTGAGGAAGCTCTCCAGCGCGGCCTCCTCCGCGCGAAGCTGCGCTTCGTCGGGGTTTCTGGTATCCACCGTGAAAACGGCCTTCGCGGGGATAACGTTGGTGGCGTTCGGCTTGAACGCAATGCAGCCGGTGGTGGAGACCGTCCTGCTGCCGGGCAGACAGCAGCGCTCCCTCATGAAGGTAATGACCTTCGCCGCGGCAACGCCGGCGTCACGGCGGTAGGTGATCGGCGTGGTCCCCGCGTGATTCTGCGCGCCCTCGATCGTGACCCGCTTCCATGAGATCCCCTGCAAGTCCTCGACCGCGCCGATCTCAACGCCCTCGGCGTCCATGATCGGCCCCTGCTCTATGTGCAGCTCCACAAACGCGTGCGGCGTGAGGAAGCCCGGCTCCACGCTTCCCGCGTAGCCGATGCGGCGAAGCTCGTCCCCCAGCGTTTTGCCGTCGGTCCCGACCGACGCGAGCGCCTGTTCAAGGGAAATGCCCTTGACGTACGCCAGCGAGCCGAGCATATCCGGCGCGAAGCGGACGCCCTCCTCGTCGGTGAACGCGCCGACGACGAGCGGACGCTCGGGCTGAACGCCCGCCTCCTTCAGCGTCTGGATGACCTCCAGCCCGGCGAGCACGCCGTAGCAGCCGTCGTACTGCCCCGCGTCGATCACGGAGTCGATGTGTGAGCCGAGCATCACCGGCGCAAGCTCCCCGTTCCGCTCCGTCTTCCAAATGCCGAACTGATTTCCAACATAGTCGGTGACGACCTCCAGCCCGGCCTCCTTCATCCAGCCGGCGAGCAGGTCCCGCCCCTCCTTGTCCGCGTCTGTCGCGGCCAGACGCACTCTCCTTCCGTCTGCGTCGATCCCGGTTCTGCCGAGCGCGGCAATGCGCTCTATCAAGCGTGCGGCGTTGATGGTCTGCATGGGAAACCTCCGATATCTGAAGAAATAAACGGCCTGTCAGCCGTTGATGGATGCTCCTATTATAAGTCCGGAACGCGCGCGGGAATATCACAAAATTGCGCAGAACTGTTGTATTCTTGATTTGAACGTGATAAAATTTCTGCGGAAAATTTTGTATTTTTGCCAATAACAGCCTATCGAAAGGCCGAAAAAATCCGGACCGGCAGGAGCGATGCCACGGTTTTGATCCCGCCGGCCGCAAGCTGAGGAGCCGCCGCATGAATTTCGTTCCGTTGAGCGTCGATGAAAAGCTGCGCGAAAAAACGGCGCACGGCAGCAGGGAATTTCCCGTCGCCGTGTACCGGCGCAGAATGAACCGGAAGGAGGAGGGAAACCTGATCCTCCACTGGCATGACGAGCTTCAGTTCGTCGTGCCCCGAAAAGGCCCCATTCTGTTCACCGCCGGCGGGCGGTCCTACACGCTGTCGGAGCGGGACCGCCTCTTTATCAACAGCAGGGTCCTGCACATGGCGAAAGCCCCGGACGCGTCCGGGGGCGATTACGTATGCATCAATTTCCACCCCTCGCTTCTGTACACGGCAAACGGCTGCATCAGCAGAAAATACGTCCAGCCGTATCTGTCCTCACAGGCGCTCTCGTCCGTTCTGCTCGACGGCGCGGAGGACTGGCACGCCGAGGCGGACGCGCTGCTCGAGCGTCTGATCGAGGCCCACACCAACGAAGAGTACGGCTACGAGCTGGAGATCTTCGGCCTTCTCCACCGGCTCTGGTTCCTCATTGTAAGCAGCGGGCGCGAGCGGGCGGCGGCGGAGACCGTCCTCAGCCCGACCGAGCAGCTTCGGCTGGACCGCATGACCGCCTTCATCCGCGAAAACTACGCCGACCGGATCACCCTGTCCGACGTGGCGGCGGCGGCGCTCCTCAGCGAGAGCGAATGCTGCCGCTTCGCCCGCCGGACCCTCGGCCTTCCGCCCATGCGCTATGTGAACCGCTACCGGGTCATTCAAAGCACGGAGCTTCTCCGGACGACCAACAGCAGCATCGGCGAGATCGCGCTCGCAGTCGGCTTCAGCTCCAGCAGCTACTACACCGAGCGATTTAAGGAGACCATGAACTGCCGCCCCTTTGAGTACCGGTCGATGTACTTTGCAGCGCAGACGGAGGACGACGCGTAAGCCGACGGCACGGCAGACCAAGGCCCCGGAGCTTCACCGCCCCGGGGCCTGTATTCATATATCCGTATGTATGCCCGTATATTTACTTGCGGGAGATCGCGGCGACCCGGCGCTCGTGAGGAGCGGGATGCTCTATCGGAGACATCGTACGCTGATTCTCCGGATGGCGCAGATTGCGGGTCTTGATAAACTTCTCGGCCACCTGAGGGAAGAGCGCGAGGGAAAGCACGTCCTCCTCGCTGCGGGCAAGCGCGGCGTACTGCTCGCGGTACTTTTGCAGTTCAGGCTCGATCAGGTCGGCGGGACGGCAGGTGACGACGTCCTCGGGCTTGATGCCGGCCTTCGCGCGCACGGCGTCGCTGACCTTTCCGGGAAGGCGGCCGTACTCGCCGCGAAGCATGGCGCGGGACTCCTTGGGGAAATTCTTATAGCGCTCGCCGAAGATAACGTTCATGACCGCCTGTGTGCCGACGATCTGGCTCGACGGCGTGACCAGCGGAGGATAGCCGAAGTCCTCGCGCACGCGGGGGATCTCGGCAAGCACGTCATAGTACTTGTCCTCCTTTCCTGCCTGCTTGAGCTGGGAAATGAGGTTCGAAAGCATGCCGCCGGGGACCTGGTAGAGCAGCGTGTTCGTGTCCACATTGAGCACCTTCGGGTCGAGCGCGCCCGTGGCCTTGAGCCGGTCGGCAACCTTGCGGAAGTGCGCGGCGGCCTCGCTCATCCGTCCGAGGTCCAGCCCCGTATCGCGCGCGGTGCCCTTGAGCGTTGCAACAAGGGATTCGGTCGCGGGCTGAGAGGTCCCGTTGGCAAGCGGGGAAAGCGCGGTGTCAACGATATCGACGCCCGCCATCGCGGCCATCAGGTAAACCATGTCGCCCGTGCCGGTGGTGTTATGCGTGTGCAGGTGAATGGGGAGGGACGTCGTTTCCTTCAGGCGCTTGATCAGAGAATATGCGTCCATCGGAAGCAGCAGGTTCGCCATGTCCTTGACGCACAGGGTATCCGCGCCCATCTGCTCAAGCTCCTTGGCGAGCTTGACGAAATAATCCTCGTTGTGGATGGGCGAGATCGTGTAGCTGATGGTGGCCTCCACCTGACCGCCGTACTTTTTGGTGGACTTGATGGCCTGTTCAAGATTGCGGATATCATTGAGCGCATCGAAGATGCGGATGATGTCTATGCCGTTCTCGATGCTCTTCGCGCAGAACTCGTCGACCACATCGTCGGCATAGTGCTTATAGCCGAGGATGTTCTGCCCGCGGAAAAGCATTTGCAGCTTTGTGTGCGGCAGATGGGCGCGAAGCTGGCGGAGACGCTCCCACGGGTCCTCGTTGAGAAAGCGCATGCAGCTGTCGAAGGTCGCGCCGCCCCAGCACTCAAGGGAATAGTAGCCGATGGAATCAAGCACCTCGCATGCGGGAAGCATATCCTCAAGCGTCATGCGCGTGGCGGCCTGAGACTGGTGCGCGTCGCGCAGAATGGTATCGGTGATCAGCAAAGGCTTATTTGATAAAAAATCCATAAGAACAGGACGTCCTTTCCCATAATTACCGTCGGCTGACAAGAGAGGACGCGGCTTCCACGGTCAATGAACGGAAAGGACACGCCGGCAGGCGCGTCCGCCCTTGTTAACCGGCGGTACAGCCAGTTTAGCATACTGCCGTAAAATTGGCAAGCCCATAATTTGACGGAAAACCCCATGCGGCATTGACGATGTGTGATGGACGGCTTTCAAATTATAAATGGAAGACGCATAACGCGCGGCTACCGAAAAGTGCTTGACTTCGCCGGGACCGGCGTGCTATAATAGCCGATATATGACAGAGCGAGACGCGTTTTTTTCGGGTGCGGCGGTGCGCCCGTTTTTATTTTGCCGAAAAAGCGCTTTTCAGCGCCCGGCCCGGCTTCGGAGGATTGATGTATGAGCATTGTCGAGCTGTTTCTGATCGCCATCGGGCTTTCCATGGACGCGTTCGCCGTGGCTGTATGCAAGGGACTTGGCATGAAGAAGGTCGATCGGCGCGACGCGCTGCTGCTCGCCGTTTTTTTCGGCGGCTTTCAGGCGCTCATGCCGCTCACCGGCTTCCTGCTCGGGAGCCAGTTCGCGGCGCATATCGAGCGTCTCGACCACTGGATCGCGTTCGTCCTCCTCGCCTTCATCGGCGGCAGCATGATAAAGGAGAGCCGCGAGCGGACGGACGAGGCGGATGAGGTCCCCGGACGCATCGGCTGCAAGGAGCTTTTCACCCTCGCGCTCGCCACGAGTATCGACGCGCTTGCGGTCGGCGTGACGTTCGCGTTTTTGCAGGTGCGCATCGGCCCCGCCGTAACGTTGATCGGCTGCACGACCTTTGTTCTGACGCTTGCGGGCGTCTGGGTCGGGAACCTGTTCGGCTCGCGCTACAAAAGCCGCGCCGAGCTGACCGGCGGCGTGATCCTGATCCTGATCGGGCTGAAGATCCTGCTGGAGCACCTGAACATATTTTAATAAAGGAAGAGCGGTGTGCGCCGCAGTGCCATATAAGGCGGGGACCGGAGCGGAACGCTCCGGTCCCTGTCTTTCGTTCGTTAAGATTTTTCCTGACAATTCATTATAAAGTAAGCCGCCGCTTTTCCCGGCATTCTGCCGGAGGGCGCTTAGCTTAACGGCGCCGCCCCGCGCAGCGCGGTTTTCCGGAGCTTTGAAACGTTCCGGAAGCCTCTGATTTCAGTAATGCGGGGCGCAATTCACAAATTTTTTCCGCGCACGCCCGTCCTCTCCGCTATGGCGCTCTCACCGTCTTTTGACGATCCCCGGCGGCGCGAAACAAAAAAATTGCGGCGGGCTTGACTTTGGTGTGCTTCGTTGTATAATAGCCCGGGGCGCGGCGAAACGCCTCGGACGCATTAAGAGCACATTAAGAAAACCGCTTCACGGTTGATTTTTTGAACGCTCGAATCTATACTGATGCAGAACACGGAGAAAAACCGCGGCAAACCGCGCCCGCGCACAGCCGAAGGCCAAGGCGGACGCCGGGGGCCGGGAAACGCCCGTGAACGAAAGGTGAGGATTATGGATCAGAAAAAAAAGCGGCGCTTCCTTGCCGTCTGGCTCGGCATAACGCTGCTGCTGCTGTTCGGCTCGCGGCTCGCGCCGTCTCCGGGGCACTCGGAAAGCATCGGGGCGCTCATGCGGGACGCGGTGCTGCACGACGAGAACCGGTGCAGCCTGTTTGGGCTGATGGAGGTCAACCCCGCGCTGATCTCCGCGATGACGGTCAGCGGACTGTTGCTGCTCGCGGCGCTGCTCATCCGTCTGCTGGTGATCCCGCGCATGAAGTACGTGCCGGGAAAGCTCCAGTCTCTGCTTGAGCTGGCGGTATCCATGTTCGATGGCCTTGCCCGGACGAACAGTCCGCACCGCAACGGCTTTCTCGGGGTCTACGCGTTCGGCGCGGGCGTATACATATTCGTCGGCACGCTGTTTGAGCTTTTCGGCCTTCAGGCCGAGACCGTGAAGGGAACGGTCGTCTCCCTCCCCGCGCCGCTGTCGGACGTAAACGCGGCGATCTCGCTCGGCGTTTTGTCCTACCTCGTGATCCTCTCGGGAGGGATCGCGGGCAACGGCGTGAGAGGGATCGGAAAGACCCTCAAGGATTTCTCCCTCCCGCTTTCCATGAGCTTCCGTCTCTTCGGCGCGCTGCTCAGCGGCCTGCTCGTAACGGAGCTGGTCTACTACTATGTCTCGCTGAGCTATGTCGTGCCGGTGATCGTCGCCGTGCTTTTCACGCTGCTGCACGCGCTGATCCAGGCGTACGTACTTACGATGCTCACAACGCTCTTCTACGGTGAAAAATCCGAGCCGGACGCAAAGGCGGAAAAAGCGCGCGGCTGACGGCTCCGCACAAAAATCAACAGATCATCAACGACCATCAGGAGGAATTGCTGCCATGAATCAGACCAGAAAGAAAAGTATTGCGGCCCTGCTTGCCGCGCTGCTCGCCATGATGACGCTGAGCTTTCTGCTCGCCGTCCCCGCGCTTGCCGACGAAGCTCCCGCCGCACCGGCGGAGGAAGCGGCCGCCGTGGAGGCGGAGACCGCCGACAGCGGCACGACGTCGGGCAAGGCGAGCGCCGCGGGAATCGCCATCGGCCTTGCCGCCGCCGGCGGCGCGATCGGCATGGGACTTGCGGTCGCCAAGGCTGCGGAGGGCATTTCCCGTCAGCCGGAGGCGGAGGGAAAGATCCGCACGACGCTGATGCTCGGCCTTGTGTTTATCGAAACGGCGATCATCTACGCCCTGCTTGTCGTCATCCTGATCATCTTTGTGCTGTAAGGACGGGGAAACGCTATGAACATCCCGCTGAATATTGATTGGCAGCAGATCCTGCTCCATTTTTTCAACTTCTCCATTCTTACCGGCGGACTGTATCTTCTGCTGTATAAGCCCGTGAAGGACTTCATGCAGAAACGGGAGCAGCACTACCGCCAGCTCGACGCACAGGCGGAGGAAAAGCTTGCCGACGCGGAGGAAAAGCTTCGCGGTGCGAACGAGCGTGTCTCCGCGCTTGAGGGCGAGCTTGCCGCAAAGCGCGAAAGCGCCGCGAAGGAGGCTGAGGCTCTGGCGGAGCGCCGCCGCGCCGAGGCGAAGACACAGGCGGACAAGATCCTTGCCGACGCCCGCGCCGAGGCGGAGCGCGAGCGCGAGAAGATCGTGACCGACGCCAACCGCGAGGCCGTATCCATCGCCGCCTCGGCTATGGATAAGCTCGCCGGCGACGTATACGACAGCTTTCTTTCGTCCGTAGAGGAGGAGAAGGCATGAGCAGCAGTCAGCCGATGCGCGCGGTCCTGCGCGGCGCGCGTCCGCCCAAGGAAGCGCAGAAGGAGCGCCTTGAAGCGTTCCTCGAGAAAAAATACGGCTGTCCCGTCGCGCTCGAGTGGCGGGAGGATCGAAGCATTCCCGGCGGTTTTCGCATCGAGCTTGGCGCTGAGGTGATCGACTGGACGACCGCCGGAAGGCTCGAACAGCTCAAGGAGCGGCTGACCGGGCTTGCCGGCGGAGAACGGTCCGTCATTCCGCTCATGCGCGACGCTGTGAAGGACTGGGTCCCGGAGGTGCTCGCCTATGAGGTCGGCACGGTGCTGACCGTCGGCGACGGCATTGCCCGCGTGGACGGCCTGTCCGGTGCGGCGTACGGAGAGATCCTGCTTTTTGAGAGCGGCGTGCGCGGCATGGTGCAGGACCTTGCGGAGGATTCCGCCGGCTGCATCCTCTTCGGCGACTATGAATCGGTCCGCGCGGGAAGCGCGGTCCGCAGAACGGGAAGGACCGCCGGCATCGGCGTGGGCGAGGACTGCCTCGGCCGCGTTGTTGACGCGCTCGGCTCTCCCATTGACAATATGGGCGATATCGCGGTGAAGGCCTACCGCCCCGTTGAAAATCCCGCGCCCGGCATTCCGGACCGCCAGCCGGTCAATCGCCCCATGGAAACGGGCATCCTTTCCATCGACTCCATGTTCCCCATCGGACGCGGACAGCGCGAGCTTATCATCGGCGACCGGCAGACCGGCAAAACCTCCATCGCGGTGGACGCCATCCTTAACCAGAAGGGAAAGGACGTGGTGTGCATCTATGTCGCCATCGGTCAGAAGGCCAGCTCGGTGGCGCAGCTTACGGAGCTTCTCCGCAAAAACGGCGCAATGGAATACACCTGCGTCGTCTGTGCCTCGGCAAGCGACTTTGCCTCCATGCAGTACATCGCGCCCTACGCGGGCTGCGCGCTGGGCGAGTACTTTATGGAAAAGGGCCGCGATGTGCTGATCGTCTACGACGACCTCAGCAAGCACGCGATCGCGTACCGCGCACTGAGCCTTCTGCTCGGGCGGTCCCCGGGACGCGAGGCCTATCCGGGCGACGTGTTCTATCTGCACTCCCGTCTGCTGGAGCGCTCGGCTCACCTGAGCGACGCGCTCGGCGGGGGCAGCATGACCGCGCTCCCCATTGTGGAAACGCTCGACGGCGACGTGTCCGCCTACATTCCCACGAACATTATCTCCATCACGGACGGTCAGATCTATCTGGAAAGCAGCCTCTTTTTCGCGGGCCAGCGCCCTGCGGTCAACGTGGGACTTTCCGTCTCGCGCGTGGGCGGCGCGGCGCAGACCGCGGCAATGAAAAAGGCGGTCGGCACGCTGCGCCTCGACCTTGCGCAGTACCGCGAGATGGAGGTCTTCACGCAGTTCTCCAGCGACCTTGACGAGCAGACGCGGCGGCAGCTCAACTACGGGCAGGGCCTGATGCGCATGCTGCGGCAGAACCGTTCGCACCCGCTCAGCGGCGCGCAGCAGATCGTTCTGCTCGTAAGCGCGCTCGGACGCGTGCAGCAGGAGCTTCCGATCGAGCGCATCGGCGCTTTCAACGAGGCGATGCTCGCCGATTTCGCGAACCGCCAGAGCGCGCTGATGGCGGAGCTGTCCGGCGGCGCGGCGCTGACCGACGAGCTGCGCGCGGCGATCCTTTCCCAGGCGAAGCGCAGCCTTCAGGACTTTTTATCGGCGTCGGAAACGGCGTCCGCCGGTGAGTAGCCATGGCAAGTACAAGTGAGATCCGCAAGCATATTGCCGGCATTCGGCAGACACAGAAGATCACCCACGCGATGTACCTGATCGAACGGATCTTCCGCATGGACAGCGACGTTTCCAGCCGCTATTTTTACCCCAGCAGCGGCATTCTTCCGGAAACGGACGTGTGCGCCTGCCTCGTCATCACGGCGGATAAGGGCCTTGCCGGCGCGTATAACCACAACGTTCTCAAGCGGGCGCAGCAAATGCTGGAGGAGCATCCGAACACAAAGCTCTACGTCGTCGGCGAATTCGGCCGGCGCTGGTTCGACCAGAAAAATCTTCCGATCGAGCACAGCTTTCTTTACACGGCGCAGAACCCGAACATGTACCGCGCGCGCGAGATCGCGCAGGTCCTGCTCGACGGGTACGACAGCGGCGCGCTCGACGAGATCTTCGTCATCTATACGGACCTCGGCTCCGGTATGGCGGAGACGGTGCGTCAGGCGCACCTGCTCCCACTCCAGCGAAGAAACGCCTTCGGGCGGAGCGCGGAGGATGAGCCGTCGTTCGACTTTGAGCCGTCGCTCGGCGCGGTGCTTGACAGCGTGGTTAAGAATTACATTTCCGGTTACATTTACAGCGCCCTGATCGACAGCTTTTGCAGCGAGCAGAGCGCGCGCATGGCGGCAATGAGCGCCGCCAACAAAAACGCGGAGGAGCTGCTCACGGGTCTTTCAAAGCAGTATAACCGCGCGCGCCAG
>CAKTJA010000036.1 GCA_934567115.1 uncultured Oscillospiraceae bacterium | reverse complement strand
ACGCACAAGCTCGTGCACCGCGAGCGGCGGCTTTTTATTTAAATTCCACAATCGTCACGCCGCTCTCCCCCTCGCCGTAGTTGCCGAGGCGGAACGATTTCACGGTCCGGTTCCGGCGCAGCGCCGCGTGGACGGTCTTTCGAAGCGCTCCGGTCCCCTTGCCGTGAATGATGGTCACGGTCTCGAGATGGGCGCGCAGCGCCGCGTCGAGATAGTTTTCCAGAACGCTTTCCGCCTCCAGCGACTCCATCCCGCGCAGGTCCAGCTCGCGCGCGGCGGCGGCCATGTTGAGAATGCGGCGGGAGGGCTGCGGCGCCGCCGTGCTCTTCTTCAGCGCGGCGCGTTCGTCCGCCTCGATCAGCCGCACCTCGTCCGCCTTGACCGTCATCGACAGCGCGCCCGCGCGGAGCGTCAGCCGGTCTCCCCTGACCGCCGTCACCTCGGCGGGGCGGCCCGTGCCCGGGATCTCCACCAGATCGCCCTCCCGGATCGGGCGGGACGGCGCGGGGATCGGCTCGCGCGTTTCGTCGCGTACGCCGGCGCGCTCGCGCGCGGCGTTCAGTCCGGAGACGATCTCCACCCGCTTTTCGTTGATCTTCTGCGCATCCAAAAGCTTCTTCTGCTCTTTGCGAAGCACGTCAAGCTCGCGGAACGCGGCGTCCGCCGCGCTTTTCGCGTCGGCCAGAATGCGCTTCGCCTCCGCCTCGCCGCGGCTGCGCGCGTTTTCCTTTGCCCGCTCCATCTGCGCGCGGAACTCCCGCGCGCGGCGGGAATCCTCCTCCTGCCTTGCGTGCAGGCGGTCGATCTCCTCTTTCTCCTTCTCCAGCTGCTGACGCTTGGCCTCAAGCTGCGTGAGCACGTCCTCGAAGCGGATGCTCTCGCTGTCCATCTGCCGCTTCGCCGTCTCGATCACGCGCGGGTCCAGCCCGAGGCGCGCCGAGATCGCAAACGCGTTGGACTTCCCCGGAATGCCGATCAGCAGCCGGTAGGTCGGACGGAGGGTCTCCACATCGAACTCGCAGCTTGCGTTCTCCACGCCCGCCGTGGTCATGGCGAAGGTCTTCAGCTCCGCATAGTGCGTGGTGGCGGCGACCTTCGCGCCGCGCGCGCGGACGTGCTCGATCACCGCGATGGCAAGCGCCGCCCCCTCGACGGGATCGGTGCCCGCGCCAAGCTCGTCGAACAAAACGAGCGAGTCCGGACCCGCCTCGTCAAGGATGCGCACGATGCTGCTCATATGCGCGGAAAACGTGGAAAGGCTCTGCTCGATGCTCTGCTCGTCGCCGATATCGGCGAGGATCCCGGTGAACACGCTCACCGCGCTGCGGTCGCCCGCCGGGATGTGCAGACCGCACTGGGCCATCAGGCACAGCAGCCCCAGCGTTTTAAGGCTGACAGTCTTGCCTCCCGTGTTCGGACCTGTGATCACAAGCGTATCAAAGCCGCGCCCCACCTCGATGTCGATCGGCACGGCCTTCGCCGGGTCGAGCAGCGGATGGCGCGCGCGGCGCAGATACACGCTACCGTCGGTCCGGATCTCCGGGCGCACGGCGTCCATCTGATAGCTCAGCTCCCCCCGGGCAAAGATCAGGTCGAGATGGACCAGAACGTCGTAGTCCCAGAGGATCGCCTCGGAAAAGCCGGCTGCCTCGGCGGAGAGCGCGAAGAGAATGCGGTCGATCTCCTTTTTCTCCTTCGCCTCCAGCTCCTTCAGCTCGTTATTGGCCTGCACCACGCCCATCGGCTCGACAAACAGCGTCGCGCCGGAGGCGGAAACGTCGTGCACCAGACCGGGCAGCTCTCCCCGCCGGTCGGCCTTGACCGGCACGACAAAGCGTCCGTCCCGCTGGGTGATAAGCGCCTCCTGAAGCGTATTTTTATAGCTGGGCGAGGAGATGATCTTTTGCAGGATCTGCCTTCCCTTCGCGCTGGCGGCGCGCTTATGGCGGCGGATATCCGCCAGCTCCGTGCTCGCCGCGTCGGCGATCTCATCCTCCGAAAGGATCGAGACGGTGATCTTCTCCTCCAGAAAACGGTTGGCGTGCAGCGAGGCGAACATCCGGTCAAGCACCGTGCCCTCGCCCCGGTCCGCCTCGTAATACTCGCGCGCCCTGCGCGAGCAGGTCAGCAGCCCCGCGATGGTCAAAAGCTCCCTCGGGTTGAGCATGCCGCCGCGCTCGGCGCGGGAGAGCGGCTCGCGCACATCCTTCACACCGGCGAAGGACGGGCTTCCGCGCAGACCGATCAGCGCGCGCGCCGCGTCGGTCTCGTCCTGAAGCCGCCGCACGTCGTCCGCGTCCAGAGCGGGCGTAAGCCGCAGCGCGCGTTCCTTTGCCGCGTCGCTCACCGCCTTCCGGGCAAGCTGCCCGAGAAGCTGCGGCAGCTCGAGCACGCGAATGGATTTTTCAAACAGCTCTGTCATAGTTCTCATCCTGTCATTCCGCCGATCGGACGGATTTATAGTAGTCGAGCGTCCGGAAGCGCCGGTCAAGCTGCGCGGGCACAAACGCCTCGCAAGCCTCGCTCAGCCGCTTTTGCGACGGCGCGTCCAGCGAAAAAGAAAGCAGCCGCTTCATCGGCGCGCCGACAATGTGCCGCATCGCGGCAAGCGACCCTCCGTCAAGCCGCACGCCGCCGCCCGGCCCCGCGCACCCTTTGCAGAGCACGATCCCCCGGAGCGCGTCGAACACCGGCTCGACCGGCTCCGGCCGTCCGCACAGGGCGCACTCCGAAAGCAGCGGCTCATACCCGGAGAGCGCGAGGAGCCGAAGCTCGAAGGCCGCGCGCACCAGCGGCTGCGGCTTTCCGAGCGTGTCGAGCGCGTAAAGCGAATTGAGCAGCAGCGAAAGGATCTCCGCCGACGGAAGCTCCTCGCCCGCCGCCGTCTCCGTCATCTCCGCAAAATACGACGCGAGCGCGAGCCGTTCGAAGTCGGCGCGCAGCCCATCGAAAAGCGCAAGGGTCGATGCCTCGTCAAGCATGTACCAATCCTTGCGGCGGTAGAGCACCAGCTCGGAAAAGGCAAGGTGCTGGCAGGCGGCGGCAAGTCGGCTGTTCCTGCGCCGCGCCCCGCGCGCGATGACGGCGAGCTTTCCCCGCTCCGCCGTCAGAACCGTAAGGATATAATCGGTCTCCCCCGTCTCCGTCGCGCGGAGAACAAGGCCCTTTGTCACAAGCCTGTCAGACATGCACGCACCCCCTCCGGCGGCGGACCGCTTCAAAGCCGCGCTCCGCCCGCGCTCTCTCCGCGCGGCGTCTCATTTTCGCTTCATTATATATTCCGCCGCATGGGTTGTCAACGCTTCCTTTGCCATCCGCCGGCGGCGCGGACTTCCGAAAAGCATGGCAAAAATACCGCTCCATAGTATATTGTGGGGCGGTTTTCTCTAAAATATATCGGCTCTTTCGGGAAAATTGTTGTTGCTTTTTACGATCGGACGTGATAAAATGCTCTGGTATTCCGCACGAGGACCGGACTTTCTGTCTGTGCCGCCAAGGTTGGCAGGGGGAATGAAGGTCTCGGAGGTAAAACTAAATTTTAAAGGAGAAACTACAGGCAATGGCAAACGTCGTATCCATGAAAGCCCTGCTCGAGGCAGGCGTACACTTCGGTCATCAGACCCGCCGCTGGAACCCCAAGATGGCTCCCTATATCTATACGGAGCGCAACGGCATCTATATCATCGACCTTCAGAAGACCGTCAAGAAGCTCGAAGAGGCCTACAACTTCGTGCGCAGCGTGTCGGAGAACGGCCAGTCCCTTCTGTTCGTCGGCACCAAGAAGCAGGCGCAGGAGGCGATCAAGGACGAGGCTCTTCGCTGCAATATGTACTACGTCAACGCCCGCTGGCTCGGCGGCATGATGACCAACTTCAAGACCATGCGCACCCGCGTGGACCGTCTCAACCAGCTCAAGGCCATGCAGGCGGACGGCACGTTCGACATGCTGCCGAAGAAGGAGGTCATGAAGCACCTCGCCGAGATCGAGAAGCTTGAGAAGTACCTCGGCGGCGTGAAGGATATGAAGAAGCTGCCCGGCGCGCTGTTTATCGTCGATACCCGTAAGGAGCGCAACGCGATCGCCGAGGCGCACAAGCTCGGCATTCCCGTCGTCGCCATCGCCGATACCAACTGCGACCCCGACGAGATCGACTATCCCATCCCGGGCAACGACGACGCCATCCGCGCCATCAAGCTGATCGCGTCCGTCATGGCGAACGCCATGATCGAGGGCCGTCAGGGCGAGGTCACCGAGGACGCCGCCGAAAAGTCTGAGGACGGCAACGGCGCGGACGCCTGATTAAAAACTTAGGAGGATAAACTGAAATGGCAATTAGTGCTGCTGATGTAAAAAATCTGCGCGAAATGACCGGCGTCGGCATGATGGACTGCAAGAAGGCGCTGGCGGAATGCGACGGCAATATCGAAAAGGCCATCGAATATCTTCGTGAAAAGGGTCTGGCCGCGTCCGCGAAGAAGGCTGGCCGCGTCGCGGCGGAGGGCATGGCTTACGCGGCTGTGATCGACGGCGTCGGCGTTGTGGTCGAGGTCAACGCGGAGACCGACTTTGTCGGCAAGAACGAAAAGTTCCAGAATTTTGTCAAGAACATCGCCGCCGTCGTCGCGAAGGAGGATCCCAAGGATCTCGACGCGCTGATGAACGCGCCCTACGGCAACGGCCGCACGGTCGAGCAGGAGCGTCAGGAGATGGTCCTCGTCATCGGCGAGAACATTCAGGTCCGCCGCTTCGCCCGCTTCTCCGCCAACGTGTCGGTGCCCTATATCCACGCGGGCGGCAAGATCGGCGTCCTCGTCAACTTCAAGGTTGACAACGGCATCGACGCTTCCGAGATCGCGAAGGACGTCGCCATGCAGATTGCGGCGCTCAATCCCCGCTTCTGGGATAAGAGCCAGGTCTCTCAGGACGTGCTCGACGAGGAGAAGAAGATCATGATGGCGCAGATGGCCAACGACCCCAAGATGGCCGGGAAGCCCGAGCAGGTCCGCGAGAAGATCGTCATGGGCAAGCTCAACAAGTTCTACTCCGAAAACTGTCTGCTTCAGCAGGAGTTCGTCCGCAGCGACGTGTTCTCCGGTACGGTCGAGCAGTATATCGCCGACGCGGCGAAAAAGCTCGGCGGCGGCATGAGCTTCGTTGACGCCATCCGCTTTGAAAAGGGCGAGGGCATCGAAAAGAAGCAGGAGAACTTCGCCGAAGAGATCGCCTCCATGATCAAGGGCTGAGAACTGTTTCGTTCCCACGCAAAACGGACATTTTCTCTAACCAAAAACAGCACGGGACCCGCATCTGAATTGGATCAGATGCGGGTCCTTTTTATTTTCACGCTTCAATCCTCTCCGCCGTCTTTCATTCCGTTTCTTCCCTTTCGTCCACAAATCCCACTCTTTCCCCTCCGAAAGTATTCATTTCGCTAACAAAATCGAGAAAGCCTCGCACAAGCGTCAACCTTGGCGTTACCGCAGGACCGGGCGGCTTCGCACCCTTGGGGAGAAACCAAGCGAACAGGAGCGGGCGCAAAATCGACCGGCGCTTTGCCGATTTCAGATAGGAGAATGGCGGTCCCCGCCTTTTGCCGCAAACGGTCTGCGCTTGACCCGAATCCACCGCAGACCGTTTCATTTTCCGACTTCTGTTTTCTGGGCACAGAGCTTCAATTCCTGTTCTCCGTACGGCAAAGCCTTACCACAAACGCAGAAAACCGCTCCGCATCTCTGCCGCCGCACACATTTTGCATATTTTGCTCCGCTCCGGAGATAATACGCTCAGACGTACGGCTGCGAATCCTGCTTGTCGTTCGTCATGAAAGGAGGAGGGGCGCACGCCCCTCCTCTGGTGTTTTTTTACTTGCCATTCTCCCTGCGGCCTGTTACGATACTCTGAGACGCACGCTCACAGCACTGCGGCCATTACGCCCGCAAACGTCTTGAACACGACCGGCGCATAGGCCCCGTAAAAGCGTCCCGGGTACGGGTTGACATAATAGTCCGTAGAAAGGAACTCCTGCCTGTCGATCTCCCGCTTGAGCGCCTGATACGCCGCCGTTCCTCTGCCGAGCTTTTCCTTTACATATGAGAGCAGCTGCCGCCGCTCCGGCTCCGACAGGTCAAGCCCTGTCTCAAAGCCCTTTCGGAACGCGAAGGTATCAAGCCCTCCCTTGAAAAAAATAACCTGGGACGCATCTCGAAACGCCCGATTCAGCACATTCTCTTCGATCATAGCTCTCTCAGCCTCCCCTCTTTAAGCACGGACAGGATGTACGCATTGAGGTCCGAGGTCGGCGTTTTGCGTCCGGACCGCTGCTCCTGCAATAAGATCATCTTATACTTTACATAAACCTCCTTGGGGACCCGAAAGGTCACATGCGCGTATTCCCGATCCTCCGCCATTTTCAGTCCTCCTTATCAAAATGCAGTATTGCAGTATAGGCGTATTGCTGTATAGAAGTATATGCTATAATTGCCTTTCCGTCAAGGGCTTTCAAGGATTTTTTCACTCTTTATCAGATCGGAGGTCCGTATGGAACGCCGCCTTCAGCTTCACACCATCGCCCCTGTGTTCGACGAACGCTCACGCGTACTCATCCTCGGCTCATTTCCCTCCGTCCGGTCGCGCGAGACCACGTTTTTCTACGGCCACCCGCAAAACCGGTTTTGGCGGGTGCTGTCCGCCGTGCTCGGCGAGGACGTGCCGCAGACGATCGACGAGAAGAAAGACCTTCTGCTGCGCCGAGGCGTCGCGCTGTGGGACGTTGTCGCCTCATGCGAGATCGCCGGCTCCTCTGACGCGTCGATCGCCAACGTCGTTCCGAACGAGCTTGACCGCATCTTTCGCACGGCGAAGCTCCGGCGCATTTTCTGCAACGGCGGCACGGCCCTCCGCCTCTACCGCCGGTACGACGAGCCGCGCTGGGGCGCCGCAGAGCTTCTCCCCTCCACCAGTCCCGCCAACGCGCGCATGACGGAGCCTGACCTGACCGCCGTGTGGAGCGCCGCTCTTTCCCCATGGCTGTAAAAATATTGCTTTAACTTGTTAATAATTCGTTGCTTTTCCCCCTCTCCCGGCGTATAATACCGCACAGCGACATTTTTTTACGAGGAAAGCGAGTGTGCGGCGACATGCAGTCAAAAGCCAAGGGAACCCTTCTTACCATACTGTCAGCGGTCTTTTACGGACTCAATCCGCTGATGGCGAAAACGATCTATACCGGCGGGTGCAACGCGACCACGCTGTCCTTCCTTCGCGCGTTCACCGGTATATTCCTCTTCCTTCTTCTCTACCGGCTCACCGGCGGGAAAAGCCTTCGCATCAGCCGCAGGCAGCTGCGCGACGTCGCCATTTGCAGCATCGGCTATGCGCTGATCGGCCCGCTGCTCTTCGCCTCATACAACTACCTTGCCTCCGGTCTCGCGACGACCGTCCACTTCGTCTACCCCGTTCTGGTGGTCATCGCCTGCATCCTCTTCCGCTACGAAAAGCCGAACCGGCGCAAGCTCCTGTGCTGCGCGCTGTCCTTCGCCGGCATACTGTGCTTTTACACCCCCGGCGGCGAGGTGAGCGCTTACGGCGTGCTTCTCGCCTTCGCCTCCGGCGTTGCGTGGGCGTTCTACATCGTTCATCTCAATTCGAGCGGCGTTGTGAACATGCCGCCGTTCCTGCTCGCATTCTGGCTGTGCCTGTTCTCGGCGGCGATCATCGCCGTCATCGCGCTCGTCTCGAACCAGTTCGCCTGGCCGACGACCGCCCTCAGCCTCGGGACGCTCGGGATCTATTGCTGCATCGCCGCCACTGCGTCGCTGCTCTTCCAGATCGGCAACAAGTATATCGGCGCGCAGAGCGCGTCGATGCTCTCAACCTTCGAGCCGCTCACGAGCGTTGTCATCGGCGTGCTCGTGTACCATGAGGTGCTTACCCTCCGCCTCGGCGTCGGCATCGTGTGCATTCTTCTGGCCGTATTCCTGCTCGCATCGGCAAAGGAGGAGGAACCCGCGAAGACGGAGGTTTGACCGCAGCGGGGACAACCGCGCCGCAAGGCCGCCGGGCTTCTCTGCGGAAAATTGAAAACAGGACCCGGAACGCTCGTTCCGGGCAATGTCATTAAGTTAAGAACCGGGGCGAAATGCCTCGGTTCTTAAAATTTATGTTTTGGGTGGTTTTCTAAATAATTTCTAAAAAATAAGTTGCGGTTTTCTGCGGCATTTTGTCAAAAAACGCTTAACTTAATGACATTGTCGTTCCGGGTCCTGTTTTTCTCGTCCTTCGCTTACCCGCGCGTTACCTCGCCCGTCTCCGCATTGACATAGTAGCTGTAAACGTCGGTCTCCACACGCAGCACGGGGGCAAGCTGCTGCGGCGCGCCGGCGGAGCTTTGCAGCAGGTATCCGCCGGCAAGACCGGTGATCTCCGTACACACCGTACCGGAGGCGTTGCGGTAGTCAAGAAAGCGCACCAGCGCGGTCGCGGCGTCAAGCGCCGTTCCGCCGTCCTCCTCCGTTTCGATCAGCGGCAGGAAAAATCCGCTGACCGAGACAAGAACGCTTCCGGAAAAGGAAAACGTGAGCGGACAGTTATAGACCTCCAGCCCGTCCAGCATCCGATTCGCCGTGACCGTTGTGACCGCGCTGCGTTTCAAAAATCTCGTAGCCGTACGGCGCGCAAAGCGCCCGGCAAAACTCGGACGGATCGTCCGTCTCCCGGCTGAGCGTCGCCTCAAGCGCGCCGCTGCCGCGGATCAGGCAGACGCCGCCGCTCATCCCCGCAGCGCTGTAATACCGGTAGATCCCGCCTCCGGAGTCAACGGACGACACCGCCCCGATCACGCCTTCGGCAAGCGTCTGCTCGGCGGATATGTCCCGCACGGGCTGCGCGGCGCGGTACGGCGCGGCGGAAAAGCGTTCAAGCATGGACGCGTCCAGCGCGACGCCGTCCGATGCGAAAAGCTCGCAGAGCTGCTCGACCGTGCGCCTGTTCGCGGCGTTTTCCTCCGCTTGAAGGGAGAACAGCAAAACGAGGAGAAAAGCATTCGCAAGCAGAAGAATGATGATAACGATGTTTTTCAGCCTCGCGGTGTTCATGCCGCATCCTCCCTTCCGGCGTCCCGGTCGGCGACCCAGCCGGCGCTGACGGAATCGCCGTAGGAATCGACGTAGGCAACGGACAGCTCGCTCCCGGGGGAATTTCGGGCAATGGCGCAGGCAAGCGCCGGCGGCAGCAGGGGCGTGCTCCGCTCGGTGACCGTGTAGCGGCGCAGACGCAGTGAAAAGGCGGTGATGCTCCGCCCCTCCAGACGCACCTCTGCGGCGTGGGAGCCGTCGGAAAAGCGAAGCGGCGTGCCGCCCACCAGATAGTCAAAGGTGACGATGCAGACGGAATCCTCCGTCCGCATCCCGCTGACGTAAAGCGCGGCGTCCCCCGTGCGCCCCTGCGCAAGCGTCTCGATCAGGCTGCGCGCGGCGGCGCAAAGCTCTGCACGGGAGGGGTGCGCCGCGTCAGCCGCCGCGACGGAGAAAAGCGATCCGTCCTCAGCTGCGCCGCCGCCGTAGGAAACCACGCCGTCCGGTTCCAGATACAGCTTGCGCTGCCCCTCGATATAAACGACCGTTCCCGAGGAGCCGCGATACCAGTCCTTAGTGTGCGGGTTGAACTCCGCGCGGCGCAGCAGCTCCTCCGCGGAGTAATCACTCAGCGCATTGGCGGCGGAAAGCTCTTCGCGCTCCGTCTGCGCGCTGAACACCAGCGTGTAGGGCGAGAGCGCCGCGTACTCCTCGCCCATGGCGAAGGCAAATTCGACGCTGCCGCCGTCCTGCGCCTCCAGATACGCCGCAAGAAGAACGGCGCTCACCGCCGTGGAGAAGCGAAAGCAGCTCCCCCCCTCGTCCTGAAGGTAGAGGTGGACCGTCCCCGCCGTGTCCGCGCTGAGAAGGCAGCGCCGGACATTGATCTGCTGCGCGGAGGGCGTCGTCACGCCCAGCCTCGCGGAAAGGATCTCCAAGGGC
>CAKTJA010000035.1 GCA_934567115.1 uncultured Oscillospiraceae bacterium | reverse complement strand
TCGTTGATCTTGCTTGGCGCAGTGGGAGGGATTCGAACCCTCGGACGGCTTTTGACCGTCACACGATTTCCAGTCGTGCTCGTTATGACCACTTCGATACCACTGCGTATCAAAACGCTCAACAGCAGGATTCATTATATCAAACGCCGGGAAAAAGTCAAGCACTAATTGCGTAAAATTTCGCCGAGCAAGGTTTTTATTGAGTTTCGCGGAAAAACGAGGTATACTGTTATCCGTAAAAATCTGCAAATTCGGAGGTACTGCCCTGTGAAGCTGATGGTGCTGGACGGCAATTCGATCCTCAATCGCGCCTATTACGGCATCCGCCCCCTGACGACGAGGGACGGGCTTTTCACCCATGCCGTCTACGGCTTTGTGACCACGATGCAGCGGCTTCTGGACGAGGAAGCGCCGGAGGCGCTGTGCGTCGCCTTCGACCGGCGCGAGCCGACCTTCCGCCATCTGGAGTACGCGGGCTATAAGGCGCAGCGCAAGGGCATGCCGGAGGAGCTGGCGCAGCAGCTGCCCCTGATAAAGGACGTGCTCGACGCGATGAACGTTCCGCGCTGCGAGCTTGCCGGCTATGAGGCGGACGACCTGATCGGCACGATCTCGCGCAAATGCGAGGCCGCCGGCTGGGACTGCGTGATCGCCACGGGAGACCGGGATTCGCTCCAGCTTATCACGCCGCGCACAAGGGTCAAGCTGATCTCCACCCGCATGGGCCGCACGACCACGAAGGACATGACGGAGGAGAGCTTTGCGGAGGAGTACGGCTTTGCGCCCGTTCACATCGTCGATCTCAAGGCGCTCATGGGCGACGCGAGCGACAATATCCCCGGCGTTCCCGGCGTGGGCGAGAAAACCGCGATGGCGCTTGTGCAGAAGTATCGGAGCATCGACGAGATCTACCGGCTGCTTCCGGACGTCGACGCGAAGCCGGGCGTGATCAAAAAGCTTACCGAGGGGGAGGAGAGCGCGCGGCAGAGCTATCGCCTTGCGACGATCCTCACGGACGCGCCGCTGGAATTTGCGCCGCAGGACAATCTGCGGAAAGCGCCGTCCGACGCGCTTTATCCGCTTTTTATGAAGCTGGAGTTTCACAAGCTCATTGAGAAGATGGGCCTCGGCCCCGCCGGGGAGGCTCCCGCCGCAGCAGCGCCGGTCGAGTGTACCGTGACGGCGGAGGTCGTGACCGAGCCGACGCGCGCGGAGGAGCTGCTGGCGCTTTTCCGCGCGGCGGAGCATGTGACCGTGCTCGCTCTGCCGGACCTTTCGGGCGTGATCGTGGAATGGGAGAAAAACGAGAGGGAGACCCTGAGCGCGGAGCTTTACTTCGGCCGCTATACCGGCGACTGGAACGCGCTGCTGCGCGCTCTGTTCTCGGATGATATCAAAAAGGTCGGCCACAACGTCAAGGACCTTATGCGCGTCCTGCTGGAAAACGGCCTCCCTGCCGAGGGCTTCGTGTTCGATACCGCACTTGCGGCCTACCTGATCGACGCGACGGCGGGAAAGTACGACGTTGCGTCGCTCTTCGCCGTTTATTTCCACACGCAGCTTGCCGCGCCCGCGCATCTGGAGCCGGGGGTCTTCGACCTGCTCGGCGACACAGCCGCCGCGGAGACGGCGTTTCACATCTACACCTCCGCCGTCGATGCGCTGTATGGGGAACTGGCCCCCCGCATTGAGGAGCGGCAGCTCCATGAGCTTTACTATGAGGTGGAGCTGCCCCTGTGCCGCGTGCTCGCGGAGATGGAGCTTGCGGGCGTGCGCGTGGACGCGAAGGCGCTCGCCGGGTTCGGCGCGGTGATGGACGCGGAGCTGAAAACGCTTGAGCAGCGCATTTACGAGGAGGCGGGCGGCCCCTTCAACATCAACTCCCCCAAGCAGCTCGGCGAGGTGCTTTTTGAAAGGCTCGGTCTGCCGCACGGCAAAAAGACCAAAACCGGCTGGTCCACGAACGCGGACGTGCTGGATAAGCTGCGGTGGGAGAATCCGATCGTTGCGGACGTGCTTCAGTACCGTCAGTACGCCAAGCTCAAGTCCACCTACTGCGAGGGACTTTTGAAGGTGGTGGCCCCGGACGGGCGCGTGCGCACGAGCTTTCAGATGACCGTTACGGCGACGGGGCGGCTCTCCTCAACGGAGCCGAACCTGCAAAATATCCCCACCCGTACGCCGCTGGGGAGCGAGCTGCGGCGCATGTTCGTCCCGGAGAAGGGGAACGTGCTCGTGGACGCGGACTACAGCCAGATCGAGCTGCGGCTGCTTGCGCACATCGCGCAGGACAAGACGATGATCGAGGCGTTCCGCAGCGGCGAGGACATCCACACCGTCACCGCCTCGCAGGTCTTCGGCGTGCCGGTCGGCGAGGTCACGAAGCAGATGCGCTCGCACGCGAAGGCGGTCAACTTCGGCATCGTCTACGGCATCTCCGCCTATTCGCTCTCGCAGGATATCGGCGTGAGCGTGTATGAGGCGAAGGAATATATCGAGAGCTATCTCGAGCGGTTTTCCGGCGTTCGGCGCTACATGACCGAGGTCGTGGAGCGCGCGAGGGAGCAGGGCTATGTCGAGACGCTGATGCACCGGCGCAGAAGCCTTCCGGAGCTGACGGCGACGAATCACGCGACCCGCTCGTTCGGTGAGCGCGTTGCGCTCAACATGCCCATTCAGGGCACGGCGGCGGACGTGATGAAGCTTGCCATGGTGCGTGTGTTCGATCGGCTGCGGCGCGAAGCGCACGGGGCGCGGCTCCTTTTGCAGGTTCACGACGAGCTGATCGTCGAGTGCCCGGAGGCGATGGCCGGGCAGGTCGCCCGTCTTCTTGTGGAGGAGATGGAGGGCGTGATGCGGCTGTCCGTGCCGCTTACCGTTGAGGCGCACTGGGGCGGCAGCTGGCTGGAGGCGAAGTGATGGAAAAAAGAGAACTGCCGGTACGGATCGTGCCGATGAGAGCGGAGCACCTTGACGAGGCGGCGGAGCTTGAGCGCATGTGCTTTACAACGCCGTGGTCGCGGGCGATGCTCGCCTCCGAGCTGGACAACGAGCTGACCTCCCTGCTCTCGGCGCTGGACGAAACGGGACGGCTCGCCGGCTACGCGGGGCTTCAGGCGGTGCTCGACGAGGGGTATATCCTCAACGTCGCGGTCCGGCCCGACTGCCGCCGGCGCGGCGTCGCGGGGAAGCTGCTGGACGTGTTCGAGCGCTTTGCACAGAGCAGCGGCCTCGCCTTCCTCTCGCTGGAGGTGCGCGCGGGGAACCACGCTGCCATCGCGCTTTACGGCTCGCGCGGGTATCGCGGCGTGGGGCGCAGAAGAAACTACTACGAGCATCCGAGGGAGGATGCGATCATTATGACGAAGGTGTTCGGCGGGGACGCTGCGGAGCCTTCGGAAGGAGGAGAGCGGGAATGAAAATACTGGCCTTTGAATCCTCCTGCGACGAGACCGCCGCCGCCGTGGTGGAGGATGGGCGGCGCGTGCTTTCCGACGCGATATTGTCACAGGCGGATATGCACGCGATTTACGGCGGCGTTGTGCCGGAGATCGCCTCGCGCAAGCATATCGAGGTGATCGCGGCGCTGAGCGACCGCGCGCTTGCGGACGCAGGTCTGACCAAGGGGGAGATTGACGCCGTCGCCGTCACCTACGCGCCGGGGCTGATCGGCGCGGTGCTTGTGGGGGTGAGCTTTGCGAAGGCCGCAGCCTACGCGCTCGGCGTTCCGCTGATCCCCGTGCACCATATCCGGGGGCACATCGCGGCGAACTACCTCGCCTTTCCGGAGCTGGAGCCGCCGTTTCTCGCCTTGTGCGTGTCCGGGGGGAACACGCTGCTTGTGGACGTGCGCGGCTATACCGATTTCAAGCTTGTCGGCGCGACGCGGGACGACGCAGCGGGAGAGTGCTTTGACAAGGCCGCGCGCGTGCTTGGGCTTCCCTACCCGGGCGGCAGGCCGATGGACGAGCTTGCGCGGCAGAGCGAGGGCGGCGTTTACGAGCTGCCCCGCGCGCAGATCGAAGGATGTCCGCTGGACATGAGCTTTTCCGGGCTTAAAACGGCGGTGGTCAATCTCGTCCACAACGCGGAGCAGAAGGGCGAGCAGCTCGACCGCGCGGCGCTTGCGCACGACTTTGTACGCGCCGTTTCGGACGAGCTGACGCCGCGCACCGTGCTTGCCGCGCGCCGGTGCGGACGCGGGACCGTCGTCGCCGCAGGCGGCGTTGCGGCGAACTCCGTGATCCGCGCGGACCTCGAAAGGGCGTGCGCGCGCGAGGGGCTGCGGCTGTACCTGCCGCCGCTCAAATTCTGCGGAGACAACGGCGCGATGATCGGCGCGCAGGGCTACTACGAATACCTTGCCGGCGTGCGCGCGGGACTGTCGCTCAACGCCTTTGCCACGCGCGACATCGGGCTGAGCGCCGACGTGCCGTCGGACAACGCGCGGCTTTGACCGCGTTCCCTTAAAATCCTATACCGCGCTCTTGATGCGGAGCGGTTCGGCTGTCAGCCGGGCCGCTTCGTTTTTTTTGCCCGCACCCCTTCCCTTTTTCAACTACATTTCGGGACGGCCGCGTACACTTCGGATAACGGCGGGAGCTGTCCGCGCAGCCGCGCGGAGATTTTTCAGATATGGAGGTAAGACCATGGAAGCGCAAGGGCGGTACAGACATGAGCTGAAGTACCTGATCGGCCCGGCGGACTACCGTGCGGTCCGGCAGAGGCTGCGCCTTATCATGAGGCGGGACGCGCATGCACGCACGGACGGGACCTACGTGATCCGCAGCATTTATTTTGACAACTTCGAAGACAAGGCTCTGCGGGAGAAGCTCGACGGCGTGCAGAGGCGCGAAAAATTCCGGATACGCTATTATAACGATGACTACTCCTTTTTTACGCTGGAGAAAAAGATCAAGCACAACGACCTCTGCATGAAGCTTGACGCACGGCTCACGGAGGAGGAGTGCAGGGCGCTGCTGACCGGCTCGACCGACTGGATGCCAAACCACGCATCCCCGCTGGTCGGGGAGCTGTACTGCAAAATGAAGCTTCAGCAGCTTCGACCGAGGGTGCTCGTCTCCTACGTGCGTGAGCCGTACGTCTACGAGGCGGGGAACGTCCGCGTCACCTTCGATTCGCAGATACGCTCCACCCTGTTTCACCGCGCCTTTCTTGAGCCGCAGCTCCACGACGTGGACGTAGCGGACAGTCCGGGCGAGCGGATCCTTGAGGTGAAGTTCGACGCGTTTTTGCCGGAGATCATCGCCGCCGCGCTGCAAACCGGCTCGGTCCGGCGGCAGGCATTTTCAAAGTACGGCGCATGCCGCCGCTTCGGCTGAGCGCCGGGGCGGAAACAACGATATGACGGAGGAAAATCTTATGACCTTTAACGACATTTTCAAATCAAGCTTTCTCGAAAGCGTTTCGGAATTCAGCGTGCTTGACACGGCGCTCGGGCTGACCGCCGCGCTGGTGATCGGGCTTTTCATCTTCGTGATCTACAAAAAGACGCTGACGGGCGTGATGTATTCCGAGGGCTTTGCCCTGACGCTCGTGGGGCTTTCGCTGGTCACAACGCTGGTCATCATGGCGGTGACGTCCAACGTGGTGCTCTCACTGGGCATGGTGGGCGCGCTGTCCATCGTGCGCTTCCGCACGGCGATCAAGGAGCCGGCGGAGATCGTGTTTCTGTTCTGGTCGCTCGCCTCGGGGATCGTGATCGGCGCGGGCATGATCCCGCTGGCGGTGCTCGGCTCGGCGGTCATCGGCGTGATCCTGCTTGCGTTCGCCAACCGGAAGGTGCGCGGCAATCCGTACATCGTTGTGCTCAACTGCGCCGGCGAGCCGGCGGAGAAGGAGGCGCTGGCGGTCCTTGCCCGGAGCACGGCGAACTGCGTCGTAAAGTCCAAAACGGTCAGCGGCTCCGGCGTGGAGCTGACCGCCGAGCTGCGCACAAGGGACGGCTCCACCGCGTTTGTCAACGAGGTCACGCGGCTTGAGGGCGTGGAGAGCGCCACGCTGGTGAGCTACAACGGCGAATACATGTCATAACGGAGGCGCAATATGGTCGCACACAAGCACATCGTTAAAATCATCGCCGCAGTCATGGCGGCGGCAGTCTGTCTGTGCCTGTGCGCCGCGGCGTTTTCAGACCGGCTGACGGAGGCCGTCGGCGGCGGGGGCGTTTCCATGGAATATGAGACGGCGCTGTTCGGCACAGACGAGATCATGAGCGTGAATATCATCATGGACGAGGCGGAGTGGGAGGCCATGCTGTCCGATGCGATCTCGGAGGAGTACCGCCAGTGCGACGTCGAGATCAACGGCACGACCTTCTATCGCGTCGGGATACGTCCGAAGGGCAACACGAGCCTTACCTCCATTGCCAACGACCCGACGACGGACCGCTACAGCTTTAAGCTGGAGTTTGACCGCTATGTGGAGGGGCAGACCTGCTTCGGGCTGGATAAGCTCGTGCTGAACAACAACTACGCCGACGCGACGGGCATGAAGGAGGCGCTGATTTACGACATGTACCGCTGGATCGGCGCGGACGCTTCCCTTTATAACTACGCGAAGATCTCGGTAAACGGCGAATACTGGGGCGTTTACCTCGCGCTTGAGGCGGTGGAGGACAGCTTCCTGTTGCGCAATTACGGCGTGCAGAGCGGCGAGCTGTACAAACCGGAGGGGCTGGATATGGGCGGCGGCCCCGGCGGCGGAGACGCGCCGTCGTTTTCCCCGCCGGACGGAGAGGACGCGTTTGCCCCGCCCACACAGCCGCAGGACGGAGAGGAGCGGCCCGCCCCTCCGGACGGCGGACGGGAGGAGAACGGTGAAAATGCACAGGCGGACGCTCCCGGCTTTCCGGGCGGCGGAGCGGTCCCGGATTTCCCGGGCGGCGGCTTTTCCATGGGAAGCGGCGGCGGAGCCGACCTGAATTACAGCGACGACGACCCGGACAGCTACGAGACGATCTGGGATGGCGAGATAACGGACACGACGAAGGCGGACCATAAGCGGGTCGTGAAGGCGCTGAAAAATATTGCGTCCGGCACGGAGCTGGAGACGTATATGGACGTGGAGAATCTGGTGCGCTACATGGCCGTCCACATTTTTTCCGTCAATGAAGACAGTCTTTCCGGGAACATGGCGCACAACTATTACCTGTATGAGGCCGGCGGGCAGCTCAACCTGATCCCGTGGGACTACAACCTTTCGTTCGGCGGTATGGGCGGCATGAGCGGCAGCGCCTCGGACGTGGTGAACAGCGCCATTGACAACGCGTTTTCCGGGACGGAGTTTTTTGATACGCTGCTTGAGGACGAGACCTATCACGCGCAGTATTATGCCCAGCTGAGGCGGCTTGTGGAGGAGTATATCGACGGCGGGGAGTTCGACCGGTTCTACACGCGTGTGCGCGGGCAGCTCGACGAACTCATGCAGACGGACCCGACGGCGTTTTATTCCTATGAGGAGTACCTCGCGGCGGTCGAGACGCTGTACGATACGGTGAAGCTGCGCGCCCGCTCCATCGAGGGACAGCTCGACGGGACGATCCCCTCGACGAAGGAGGCGCAGCAGGGGTCCGACGCGCTGATCGACGCGTCCTCGCTCGACCTGAGCGTGATGGGGAGCATGAACATGGGCGGCGGACGCGGCGCGGCGGCGGAAGAGGCGATGCGTCCGGAGGACGGCGATCGCGCGGAGAGGGACTTTTCCGACGCCCAGCCGCCGTCCCGCAGGGGCGCTCCGGGCGGAGGCGGGGGCGGCCCCTCCGAGCCGTCCGGCTCCGGTGCGGACGGAGCGCCCTGGAAGAAGAGCCTGCCGACGTACGGGATTTGCTTTGCCGTGCTGCTCGCCGCGCTGCTTGCGGCAAGCCGGTTCCGCAGAAGGCGCGGCTGAGCGGCGTGAAGAATTTCCGGTCGGGACGGCGGGGCAAACGGCGGATTTCCGCAGTGGGAGAAAGCCGGTCACGAGGAAATGTCATTAAGTTAAGCGTTTTTGGCAAAATGCCGAAGAAAACCGAACTTATTTTGTAGGAATTATCGAGAAAAGCACCCAAAGCATAAATATTAAGAACCGGGGCGACTTGCCCCGGTTCTTAACTTGATGGCATTGGGTCACGAGGGAATGCTTCGCGGATTTAAGGGCCCTCCGACCGCGAAAAGCATACAGCGCCGGACGCGAAGGCATGCCTTACCGCTCTTTTAACCGTATCGCATGCGATTTTCAAGGGGCGGACGGGAAGGTTTTGCGCAGAATGCCGGTGTAGCGCAACAGAAAAAAGCCGTAAAATCAACGATTTTACGGCTTTGGAGCGGATGACGGGAATCGAACCCGCGTCGCCAGCTTGGGAAGCTGGGGCCCTGCCATTAGACGACATCCGCATATTCAATTCGCATCGACCGCCCGAAGCAAACCGACCGCGCCGACTTTCCCCGGAAAAAGACAGACCGCCTCTTCGATACAAACGCATTATAGCAGATGCGTCCGCGTAATGCAAGGCGAAATTTGCTTACGGACAAAATTTTTGCATGTACCAAACGCGGGGCGCATATGCTCAACCGATGGCGCCCCTGCCGCTCAGGGGCGCGAGCCGCGCAATGATGGAAATGAAGGGGTGCTTTGCATGAAACGAATTGCGGTATTCTCCCTGCTCTCGGCCCTTGTGCTCACCGTATGCGCCGGGGCGGAAGGGCCTGCGGTCAGCTGTCCCTCCGCGCTGCTGATGGAAAAGCAGACCGGGACGGTGCTTTACGCTGTGGGAGAGCACGACCGGCGCGAACCGGCGAGCGTAACAAAGATCATGACGCTGCTTCTGACGATGGAGGCCGTCGATTCCGGCGCGCTCAGCTATGACGACACGGTGACCGGCTCGGCGCACGCCGCCGGCATGGGCGGCAGCCAGATCTGGCTGCGCGAGGGCGAGCAGATGACCGTGCGCGACCTGCTCAAGGCGGTGTGCGTGGTATCGGGCAACGACGCGGCGGTCGCGCTGGCCGAGCATATCGCCGGCAGCGAGGAGGCGTTTGTTGACCGGATGAACGCCCGCGCGCAGGAGCTTGGCATGACGGACACGCACTTTGTCAACTGCACGGGGCTGCCCGCCGAGGGGCATCTGACCTCCGCCTACGACATTGCCCTGATGTCGCGCGAGCTGATCCTGAACCATCCGGATATCCGCCAGTTCACAACGGTGTGGATGGACTCGCTGCGCGGCGGGCAGTCCATGCTGGTCAACACCAATAAGCTGATCCGGTTTTACGACGGGGCGACGGGGTTGAAGACCGGCTCGACCGACGCGGCGGGCTACTGCCTGAGCGCCACGGCGGAGAAAAACGGCATGGAGCTGATCGCCGTGGTGCTCAAGGGGCGCACGAGCGACGAGCGCTTTTCCGACGCGAAGACGCTGCTCAACTACGGCTTTTCGACGTGGACGCTCGTCACCGTCACACCGGACAGCGTGCTTCCGCCCGTGGACGTGACGCTCGGCGTGCGGCCGACGGTGCAGCCGGTGCTTGCGCCGGACAACGTGCTGCTGCTGGAGAAGACGCGCGCGAACGGGCTGACGAAGGAGGTCACGCTGAAGGAGACGGCGGAGGCGCCCGTGTATGAGGGCGACGCGCTCGGCGTTTTGACGGTGTGCGACGCGGACGGAAACGCCGTCGCGGCGCTTCCGATCCTTGCGGGAGAGAGCGTGGACCGCGTCACCTTCGGGCAGATGCTCCTGCGCTATTTGCGGCTCGGCTTCTGCGGGGCCTGATCGCCGCCGTCCTTTTGGCAGCCGCGTTCAAGCGACATGCGGATATAGCCGTCCAGAAGAAAGCTCAGCCGGTCGATCAGGGCGTCCACGTCCGTCTTCATCCCGTTGCGCAGCCAGTTGAGCACCAGCCCCGCGAGCGCCGCCGTGTAAAACGCGGCCAGCGCCTCGATGTCCCGCTGTGAAGCGTCGAGCCCCTCGGCCTGACTGCGCACGTAGGCGGTCATGGCCGCGTAGGTCACCTTGTAGTAATAGTGCTCAAGAATATCGCGGTTGCCGGAGTTGAACAGGTGGCAGATCGCGCGGCGGTTCTCAGTCGCGAAGGCGGTCGCCTCGCGGAAGGCCTCCTGCCAGGAGGCGTAGCCGTGGAGCCGTTCAAGGAAGCGGTCGATCTCCGTTTGGAACATCTCCTCCACCAGCGCGTAGATATCCGCGTAATAGTAGTAAAACGTGTTGCGGTTGACCGCGCCGCGCGCGGCGATGTCGCGAACGGAGATCTTGTCAAGCGGGCGCTCGTTGAGCAGGTCGATAAACGCCTGTCGGATCTGGTTTTTTGTATTTGCAGCCATAGGGATATCCTCCGTCGTAGGGCGAGAATCTTTGCGACGAATTTACATAACTATTATACACTTTCGCGCTAAACCTCTTCAAGAAAAAGACGTTGTGCAAAACGGAGAATCTTTCGGAAAAAGAACGCCTTTATCCGGAAAAACGGAGGAGCTTTTCCCTCCAAAGCGTTCCGGACAGCTTCAGGGACCGGGCCAAAAGGCCCGGTCCCTGAATTGATTTGTCAGATCAGCGTGGTCAGAAGCCAGATCAGCCCGATTCCGAGCGCGCCCGCCGCGCCCCACAGGGCGGAGG
>CAKTJA010000034.1 GCA_934567115.1 uncultured Oscillospiraceae bacterium | reverse complement strand
CAGGCAACGTCGTTTTGACTATGCAGCCGGCAAAACGGAGCCATAGCGCCCCGCAAAGCCGGCAGCAACACAACTGTATGTCGTGGGTTGCTGTGCTTTGCTTTGCGGGACAAGGCTTCGAGTTCGAAAACATTCGGCCTTTTCTCAAAGTACGCGCAAAATCCATCGCTGTCCCCGCCGTTGCTACCGGCGGGGACAGTTATTTATTTTGCCAGAGAAGTATATCACGTTTCATCGGAAAAGGCAAGGAAAACCTTTCCAACGTCACGCCCTCCCGTCCGTGACCATGACGACGCGGACCTTGCCGAACTGCTCAAGCGCCATCGCCACTGATTCTTTCGTTGCGAGCTTGTCGCCGTGCTCCTCAACGTCGATGATAATGCGGATCATACGCACTCCTCCTTCCTCGGCTCACCGTAGCTGCAAAACGTCGATTCCAGATTCTGCAAAGTGCAGTCCCAGACCCTGCAATAATCAATGCTTTTGCCATGGCAAGGCTCTTGTATCCATCCTTTGTGCTTGCAATCTTTACAGCGCGTCACGCACACAGCGTCGACGGTGGGCGCATCAACAACTCCTTGCAGCGCAATTTCGTCCCTATCCTGATTGTTCCACCATGGCAGAGCATCGAATTTGATGTACAGCTTATCAGCATCAATCAGTCTCATTGCCATCCCTCCCATCCATCTTCGCTCCACAGCTGGGGCAGAACCTGTAATTGCGATCACCTGCGCCGGTGCCGCACGCGGAGCAGCAGTACGGCTGCTCATCCCCGTGGAGATCAACGGGTACCCAGTGCGCATGCACCACCGGCACGGCTTCCCTGTCCATCCTCTCCCCGCACCTGGGACAGAACTTGTAGCTGCAATCGCTTACGCTGGCGCCGCACGCGGTGCAGCAATACGGCTCATCCCCGTAGAGATCGACGGATATCCAGCGCGCATACACCACCAGCCGTCCGTCCCTGTCGGCTCTGGCCAGCTCGTAGAGACGCGCAGGCTCCACGTCGAGCGCCCGCGCGGCAAGCCGTATGACGCCGCTCCTGCTGAATGTGCTCCGGAGATCCTCGGGCGTCAGCCCTGTATCCTCGTAGGCGGCAAGGCGGTCGAGCAGCGACCCCGCGCGTCCAAAGCGGGGCGAAACACTCCCGTCAGCATTTCGGATCGTAAACCGTTCCATCATGTAAACCTCCGTATCCATATCGTTGTTTCCCAGTCTTGAAAGAGAGCGAAGCGCGGCGCCCGCTCGCGCTTCGTTGTCTTCCAAAAGCGCAAAGGGAGAGGGGCTGTCAAGCGGACCGTGGAATAAGTCCAGTCCGCAGACTGGGCCTTATGCCGCGAAAGCCGCTTTACAGAGCCTCTCCTTTGTGCCGTCTCTCCCCGCGCCGTCCGCACGGCGCGGACACTCTGCCGCCCCGCTCCTTCTAACCTGCACTGTCCGAAGGATATCGTACTTTTTTCTCCTGCCATAAGCCTTAGCGTTATCTGAGTACTAACTCAGGGCGGTAAAAATCGGACTACCCCCATTCAAAAGCGGGGCGGAGGCCTCGCGGGAGGCAGAAAGAGCGCCGGACAGCCCGCAGCCTTCGACCCATCAGACGACGCGGAAGCGTCCGCCCACGGCGCCGCGCTGATTGCGGAGCGGACGCGGACAAGGTGAAAAAAGGACTTGACTTTCCGTGCGCGGCAATGTAAAGTTAGATTGGGTTTAGTGGCGGCGTTTGCTGTCGGCCTTATCGTCTCACTGTCTCTCTCCCAGAGGTAAGCGTGGACCAGATGATAGGAGCTGGCGGCGAACGCCCCGCTTTTTTTGCGGCAGAGCCGAACGAGCAGGAAGGGGAGAGAGCGCAGCACACGCAGGGCGGCGCAGACGGTGGAGCGCGCGCAGGAGACGGCGCGGCAGAGGCGGCTGATGCTGGGGAACGCGCGGCGCTCATTCCCGGCGGCGCGGTAGACGGCGATGCAGAGGAGCTTTTCCGAGGCGCTGAGCCGCTCGCGGAGCAGGCGGCGCGGGAGGAAGGTATAGCCGCGCTTCAAGAGCGCGGCACGGTCGATGCGATAGACGTTCGCCCCGCGCAGGACGCGCCCTGTGCCGGCGGAACGGAAGCGGGAGGCGCGGACGGAAACGTAGCCGCACTCGAGCAGCTGCGCAACGGCGCGCCGCGCGGTCTTCTCGGAGCGAAGTCCGGCGGCAGCGGCAAGCTGGGCATAGGAACGGCAGCAGCGCCCGGACGGACCGTGGCAGGCGCAGAGCACGGCGGCGATCAGCCGGGCGCTCTTGGAAAGCCGTACGTCGTCGAGGATGACATGGGGCATCTTGAACATGTTCATAGGGGAGACCGCCTTTCTTTCAAAAATAAGGGAGCGGGAGCGTATCGAAACCGATATGCTCCCGCTCCGTGCGTGTATGGGGATGGCTTACAGGAGGGAAAAACGGACCAGATAAAAGGTCCTCGCCTCACAGCGCCATGCCGCGCAGCGATGCTTGCAGCGCCGACAGCGCCCACGCGTCCAGGCGGAGAGCACGGGGCGGAGCGTGCAGGAATAGAGCGGCGCGGGCGGGGCGTCGAAGCGGACGCGCGGATCCTCATGCAGCACGCGCAGCGCGGCGTCATGCGTGACGGTGAGATAGCGTCCGGCAGGCAGGTCCTCCCACATCCCGTCCCTGTCCGCGAGCAGGGAGCGCCGCAGCGCGCGGCAGCTCAGAGAGGCAACGCCGCGCCTCCGCCTCTGGCAGAGGAAAAAGGAGCTGCCGCGTCCGAGGAAGGGGAGGGAGCGCAGCGCCGTGAAGTTCTCGCCGGCATCGAGCCTTGAGAAGCGCTGCCACAGGGCGAGCGGGAGCAGGACGGCACAGCCGGCGAGCGCCCACCCGGCGCGCCGCGTGACGAGCGCCGCGGCAGCAAAGGCGAGGGAGGCGAGAAGCGGCCATCGTCCCGGCTGGAACCACAGCGCGGCAAGCGCGGGCCGAAGGCACGCGGGGACCCGGTCGAGAGGCGGTCGCCGGGCCGCGCTCCGACGCTCAGTCCGCATCGGCGGGAGCATGACCGACCGCCGCCTCGGCGATCTGACGGTACGCCCAGTGACGGGGTGAAAGGTCGGTGAACGAGACGCTCTGATTGCAGCGCGCGGCGTCGCGCCCGAGCATGCGGTTGATAACAGCCGCTGTCTGTGCGCGGGTCAGGCAGTCGTCCGGCCCGAACGAGCCGTCGGGATAGCCCTCCATCCAGCCGAGGGCGGCGACAGCGGCGACGCGGCCGGCGTACCACGTGTCCGCATCCACGTCGCGGAAGGCGGGAAGCTCGGTATCGAGGCGCGGAGCGAAGCAGACGGCCATGGCGGCAAATTCCGCTCTGGTGATGGGCTGCTGCGGCAGGAAGCTGCCGTCGGTCCAACCGTCGAGCGCGCCGCGCGCGGCGAGGGCGTTGACCGCGTCGGCATACCATGCGCCGTCCTTCACGTCGGAAAAGCCGGCGCTCTCAAGCGTGTCTGCGCGGTCGGAGAGCAGACGGAAGAAGATCAGCGCCGCCTGTGCGCGGGTCAGCCGGTCGTCGGGCCCGAATGCGCCGTCGGGATAGCCGAACAGGTAAGCGTCATGGGCCGAGGTGTTCAGCCCGACCGCCGTATACCCGCCGTCGGCCTCGGGGACGTTCGGCGCGGTGTCCTCTTCTCCGGAGCTTCCACCGCTCCCACCGGAGCCGCTGCCGCTGCCGCCACCGGAGCCGCTCCCGCCGCCGGAGCCTGTCCCGCTGCCGCCACTGGAGCTGCTTCCGCCGCCGCCGACAGAACCGGAGCCGCCTCCGGTCGGGGGGATCGTCTCCTCCTCCGGGGTGGTCGGGATCGTGCAGGCCTCGTCACGGAAGGCGAGACCGCAGCGGGAGCAGATGAAGTATTCGCTGCAGCCCGGCTCGGAGGCGGTGGCTGCTTTCGCCGGGACGCGCTTCATGCTGTGTCCCAGCGGAAGAATGGTCGCGCCGGGCTCCGCCTCGCCGCACAGCCGGCAGTGCCAGCCGCCGGTGCTGCCGGGCGCCGTGCAGGTCGCGTTGACCGCGGCGTCCGCGATCCGGTCATGCGCGCAGACGGACGGTTCCCCGGCGGCGTATATTACCTGCGTATCGCTTATCGCGCCCCACGGCTGATATTCGGCAAAGCCGCATGCCTTTTCCTCCTGAGCGACGCGGATCCTTATGAGCGACCGGCAGCGCTCGAATGCATTGCGGCCGAGTGAAGTCACATTCCGCGGGACGTCAACGCACAGCAGGCTCTCGCAGCCGGCGAAGGCATGTTCCCCGATCGTCGTCAGGCTCTCAGGGAGCGTGACGCGCATAAGCCCCTTGCAGTTTTCGAACATGCGGTCCGGCAATGCCGTCACGCCCTCCGGAAGCCAAAAGCTTTTCAGGCTCCCGCAGTCTGAAAACACGCCTGTCCCCATCTGCACGCCGCATTCCGCCAGCTCGACCGTCTCAAGCATGTCGCAGCTGCTGAAAGCGCCGTTCCCGATGTACGACAGACTTTTGGGCAGCCGGACTTCTTTCATTTTACGGCAGTCGATGAAAGCATTTTCCCCGATGCGCGCGACGCCTTCCGGAACTGTAACGCTTGTGAACTCCCAGCAATAGGCGAAAGCCTCGTCCGCGATCTCCACAACGCTTTCGGGGATCGTGATGCTCTTCAGATCAAAGCCATTCAAAAAGGCGCCCGTCCCGATGCGCGTCACGCCTTCTGGGATCACGACCTCCTCGAGGTCCTCACAGAACATAAAGGTCTCATCCGGGATCTCCGTCAGGCCTCGCGGAAGCACGACCCTCTTCAAGTTATGGCTGGCATAAAACACGCCTTTCCCCAGCTGCGTGACGCTCTGCGGGATCTCAATGCTCTCTGCGCTGTAAATGCGGTCAAACGCATGATCTCCGATACGCGTGATACTCTCAGGAATGGAGATGCGCTCAAGGTCGCGGCAGCCTGCGAAGGCACGCTCGGGGATCTCCGTCAGGCCGGACGGGAGCTCAAAGCTCTTCAGAACACGGCAATTCTCAAACGCACTTGCCCCCAGCTCGGTAACGCCGTCTGGAATCGTAAGCTCCGCCAGTAAGGAGCAGTTCATGAAAGCGCCTTCCCCAACGCGCGTAACGCTCTCGGGAATGGAGACGCTTTTGAGGACGGAGCAGCCCTCAAAGGCAAAGTCGGGGATCTCCGTCATGCCTTGCGGCAGCGTAGCTTCCTGCAGGCCGTTACAGCCGCGGAAGATCTGACGAATGTCCTTAATGGCGTCAGGGAGCCGGATGCGCTGCAGCACGTAGCAGCCCTTAAAGACGCTGTTCCCGATGGCGGTGACGCTCTGCGGGATCTCGATGCCAACCAGCCAGGAGCAGTTCTCAAAGGCACGGTCCCCGATGGCCGTTACGGAATCGGGGATCTGCACGGAGCGTACGTTTTTACAGTCGGCAAAGGCACGATCCCCGATCTCCGCGACGGAGTAATTCGTACCATGCGCGGCGTTGTACGCAGCGAAATCGCTCCCGATATCGACGTCGGCAATGCGCTCGATGTATTTTGTAACGGCTCCGGAGCCGTCCGCGCCGCAGTCGAAAATGTAATTTTCCGCGACAACGATCGTCCCATCCCAGAAAACGCCGGCGCTGCCGCCCCAGGGCGCGCCGGGGATGGCGCCCCTGCGCAGCGTCGGGATGGAGATGCGCTCAAGGCCGAGGCAGTCGGCGAAGGCGTCCTCCCCAATGAGCTTCACGCCTCCGGGGATCGTGACGTCCGCCGGCTTCCGACAGCCGGCGAAGGCACGGTTCCCGATCTCCGTCACGCTCTCGGGAATGGGGAACCGGAGGAGCGCGCCGCAGTCCTCGAAGGCTCCGTCCCCGATGCGCGTCACGCCCTCGGAGAGGGAAACGTTCTCCAGATTTCCGCAGCCGGCAAAGGCGCGGTCCCCAATGGCGGTCACGCCGTCCGGGACCGTGACGCTCTTCAGACCGCCGCAGCCCTCAAACGCCCCGTCGCCGATGGCGGCGACGTCAACGCCTCCGATCTTTGCGGGGATGACGAGCTGATCGGGCATATCCTCCGGCACGCGGCAGCCGGTGATGGCGGCGGAGGGCGCGTCGAAGAGGAAGAGCGCCTCATCGGACGGCTCGGGAGAGGAGGCGGAGCGCCGGACCAGCGCGGCGGCCACGGCGGCGGAGATCTCAGGACCCGCCGCGTCAAAGGCGGCGAGCGCGGGGACCGCGCCCATGTGGTTGAAGGTCATGGCCGCGCTGAGCAGCAGTGCGGCGGACCTTCCGGAGCAAAATTTCTTCTTTTTCATGGATGCATCAAGCCTCTTTCTTAAAAAAATAATAGATCAAAATCTGGGGTCATAGCTTGAGCGGACCTGCATGCGGACCTCGATGGGCACGGAAAAGCCGCCCAGCTCAAGCGGGACGGCGACGGTGAGCGAGGTCGTGAAGTTGAGGATGCTGCCGCTCTGGTTGACGAAGCGGGTGTTAAGCCCCCTGACGGCGAAAGCGTCCCCGACCTCGAACGCGCCGGCGTCGTCGTCAACGCTTGTCGCGCCGACGGACCGGGAGAGCGTGTCGAGCACATCCTCGGAGTTGATGGAGAAGACGAAGCCTCCCTCATAGGGGTGCCGCGCGAAGCCGTCGCTCTCCCGCGCGCCGCCGTAGAACTCGGGCACGTTGACGGCGGCGACGGCCAGCACGGATTCATTCACCTTCTCCCGCACCGCGCCGAGCACGTGATGGACGTGATAGACGGACAGCAGGATGCTCAACAGCAGGAGCAGACCGAAGAGCTCAAGCGCGCTGCGCACGAAGACGTTTCCGTCGCGCTCCCTCAGCTTTGCGATCACTTCCAATACTTCTCACTCCTTCCCGTCACCGAGGAATGAAAGGGCACGGAGACCGACATGACGCCCCCGATCCCGAAGCTTCCGGAATAGCGGAGCGTGACGGTGAACGGATCGCCGAACTGGATGCGGCGTCCCCCGGCGGAGAAAACGGCGTCCACCTCGACGTCAACGCCGGCGAGACCCGCCGTCGCGCACAGCTGCGAGAGCTGACGCGCGACGTCCGCGTCGGACACCTCCCCGCGCAGCTCGATATAGCGGGTGAGATCGTTGGCCACGGCGCTCAGGCGGTTGGCCTGCGCGAGCAGGCCGAAGAGCGTGATGGCGAGCACGAGGACCGCGCAGCCGAGCAGGAGCCGCAGGGCGCTGTCGAGCAGGAACTCCCCGCGCCGGTCTCTGAGCCTTGCAATGAGTTTAGAGATCAAAGGATCGATCCTCCCTTCTTCAGGACGCCGGGGGAACGGGCCCCCTTGTGGGAGGCCCGCCCCGTCCGGCGCGGCTCAGGCGTTGAAGAGCGCCTCGACCTTGTTTTTGAGCAGCACGCTCAGGTCGTTCTGAAGGTAGGTGCGCATAAGCACGATCGCGACGGCGCCGAGCACGATGATGATGACGAAGACGACCGCGTGATCGACGACGAACTGTCCGTCCTCGTTTTTCAGCGTCTCCGCCGCCTTCTTCCCAAGGCCGCGAACGCGGAGGTATGCGCGCAGGAGCTTCTCGTTGAGCTTGTTTCGGATGGTTTTCATGGTTTTGTTCTCCTTTAAAATAAAAAATATATTTTTTGCCGGCGTCCGCCGACGGGGTCACGAAAGATTTTGCAGGCTCTGCACAAGATCCGTACCGACGGTGACGGCGATCATGAGACAGAGGAAGAGGAATAAAACGCCCATATAGGGGTAGAGCTTGTGCGGTCGCGCGAGCAGCTCCCGCTCGATGGCCTCGTCCTGCGCCTTGCGGTACTCCTCGGCGAGGATGGCGAAATACTGACGCTGATCGTCTCCGCGCATGACGGCGAGCAGGCCGCGCGTGAGCTGCGAGAGCTTCGCGGAGGCGACGCGCGTTTCAAGCGCGTGTATGGCGCGCTCGGGATTTCCGGTCATGACGTCGTTGAGCGTCTTGTCGATCTCGCCGGCGAGGGTGGGCGCGCACACGCGCCGGTAGGAGCGCAGGATGGCGACGACGTCCCTCGTCGTTCCAAGGCTTTGGGAGATGGTGGAGGCGAACTGCGGCAGCTCCCGCTCGATGGCGAGGCGCTTGTCCTCCAGCTCCCGCTCGAGCGCGCCGCTCTGACGTCTGTAGTACCAGACGCCGCAGGCGAGCGTGAGCAGGCTCCCGACAGGCACGGAGAAGAGGAGCATCACGGAGCAGAGCCCCGCCGCGAAGAGGCTGCGCGCGATGGCGCGGGCATGAAAAAGCTCGGGCGATTCGCTGTGCCCGAGGTTCTTGAGCAGCATCTCCGTACCGGAGCGCCGTATGGGATCGAGATCGAGCAGGGGCGCGATGCGGTCCGCAAGCTCGTTCTGCATGACCTGGCTCTGCGTGAGACGCTTCGGCGCTCTGGCGCGCAGCGCCTTCTTCGCCGGTCCGTAGACGGCGGGGAAGCGCGCGGAGAGGATGAAATAGAGGCCGAGCGCGAGGAAGAGCGCGGCAGCGGCGGCGTATAAGCGGTCGATGGACATGAGCGCCGCCCCCTCTCATACGCCGTAGGAGATCGGCTCGGAGAGCCGGATCCCCCGGTTGACCGTGATGAACACGGCGACGGCCGCGCCGGCAAGGACGAGCTGGCCGGGCAGGGTGTGCATCAGATTCTCATACCACACCGCGTTCGTGACCCTGAGAATGAAGGGGAAGCCGGCGACGAGGCCGGCCATGAGCGCGGCATAGCGCAGCGGGTCCATCATGCGCGTCTCATTCGCGTCCTGCTGTCCGCGCAGGGCGGTGAATTTGCTGACGATGGGCGGCAGCGCCGCCTGTAAGAGATGGTTGTCCTGACAGAGGATCAGCGCGTCGCACCATTCGGCGAACAGCGGGCTTTTGAGCTGCCCCTTCATGCGCTCGATCTGCGCGGCGGCGTTGGGATCGACGTAGCGCAGACCGTTGCAGAAGGCGGTGAACACGGTGCGGACCGGCTCACGGATCGCGGACAGATTCTCCTCCGCCGCGCTGAGGATATCGCTGCTGCGCAGGTAGGAGGTCGTGATAAGGGACAGCGCGGTCTCAAGCTCGTCGTTGACGAATCTCTGATAGCGGTAGAGGGAGAAGCGCGAGAGCCAGAGCGGCAGGAAATAGAGGCCGACGGCGAGCACGACGGACAGCAGGAAGCTGCGCAGGAGCAGACCGGCAGCCGCGCCGGCGACGCCGGCAAGGAGGGAAAGCTCCAGCGTTTTCTGATACCGTCCGCTCTGCCCGATGGCCTCATACACGTTCCGCGCCTCGCGGTAGGAGCGTCCGGCAAAGGATTCGCGCTCGTCGCCGTTGACGCGCTGCACGAACTCCCGCGCGGTCTCCCGCCCGCGCCGGCGCTTCATCATCCGCTCCACTCTCAGGCTCAGCTCCCGCGTTTTCGCGCGGATGCTCAGGCGCGGGAGGCGGATATCGGCAATGAGCAGACCACCCAGCGCGATCAGCGCAGGCACAAGAAGCTCCGTCATGCGCTCCGCCCCCCTTCCTCCAGATAAGGCGCAAGCTCTCCGCGCCGCGCGCCCTTCTTCAGCAGCCGCCTGAGCAGCTGCGGGGAGATGGCGGAGAGCCGCTTAAAATCGCCCTCCACGCGCGTACACACGCCGTCCTCATAAACGTTGTCCCAGATCTCGAATTCGTAGAGCAGGCGGGAGCGCAGCGCTCCGCCCTCATAGCCGAGCACCTCGCGGATCTCCGTCACGCGGCGCCGGTTGTCCGCGCATTTCTCCATATGCACGAGGATGGGGAAGGCTCTCGCGCACATGGAATAGAGATCGTCTCCGCTCAGATCGTAGGCCTTTTTCGCGAGGGTGACGATGCGCTCCGGGGTATCGAGCGTGCCGTTGGAATGCACGGTGGTGATGACGGTGTGCCCGGTGTTGGACACGCCCATGACCTCAAAGGCCTCGCGGCCCCGGATCTCGCCGGGCGAGATGACGTCGGGATCGAAGCGGAGGCTGTCCTTGACCAGCTCCTCCTGCGTGATGTTCTGCGCGGGGTCCTTCTCATTCGGGCGCGTCCTCGTGTGGAGCACGGAATTGACCACGCGTCCGGAATCAGGGTCCCGCCTGATGAAGTTCCACTCTCGGGACCCCTCCTCGATCGTGTAGATGCGCAGATGCTCGGAGGCGGCGGTGAGCAGCGCGCCGGCGAGCGTCGTCTTGCCCGCCCCGGTCTCGCCGGAGATGCAGACGGACACGCCGTGGTCGATGCACAGCTCGAGCAGGGTCATCATCTCGTCCGTCAGGCCCGCGCCGACCAGACTGTCGCGCGTGACGGTGGACATGTTGACCTTTCGGATAGACGCGTGCACGGCGACGTCCTCGTCACAGACGGGCGACCTCTGCGCGGCGACGCGGATCCCGCTCCCGATATCGGCGGTCGCGCGCGGCGTGGCGACGTCGAAGGGCGTCTCCGTCCTGCGCAGGATCCTCGCGAGGATGTCGCGCGCGTGTTGCGGGGAAAGGAAGCTGTAGCTGGTCATCGCGCGGCGGCCGTAGAGCACGATCTCCACCGCGTCCCACGAATTGATGTTGAGCTCCTCGAAGCCGGGCCGCTCGAAAAGCCCCTCGCGGGAGATGAAGCTGTAGCCGGCCATGTCGTGGTACCCCGCCTTCACGGTGATGCGTCCTTCGTCCACCAGCTCCAGCAGCGCCGCGTTCAGCTCGTTCAGCTTGAC
>CAKTJA010000033.1 GCA_934567115.1 uncultured Oscillospiraceae bacterium | reverse complement strand
AAGATCTCCAACGACGAGGTCCGCGTGCGCGTCATCCACGGCGCGGTCGGCGCGATCAACGAGAGCGACGTGATGCTGGCCTCCACCTCCAACGCGATCATCGTCGGCTTTAACGTCCGTCCGGACGCGTCCGCCCGCGACAGCGCGGCGCGCAGCCACGTCGATATGCGCATGTACCGCGTTATTTACGACGCCATCAACGAGATCGAGGCCGCCATGAAGGGCATGCTCGCGCCCAAGTTCCGCGAGAGCGTCATTGGCCACGCCGAGATCCGCCAGACCTTCAAGGTCTCCGGCGTCGGCACGGTCGCCGGCTGCTACGTGCTCGACGGCAAGATCCAGCGCTCCTGCGAGGCCCGCATCGTGCGCGACGGCATCGTTGTCCACGAGGGGCATCTGGCCTCTCTCCAGCGCTTCAAGGACGCGGTGAAGGAGGTCACCGCCGGCTACGAGTGCGGTCTGAACTTCGAAAAGTTCAACGACATCAAGGAGGGCGACGTTGTCGAGGCCTACGTGATGGAGCAGGTCGCGCAGTAAATCGCGGGCGTTTTTGGAACGCGCCTTTCCCGAAGAAAATGATAAGAGGTTTTGCGCCGTGCGCGGCGCGGACCCGTGAAGCCTTTACAGCGAGGGCGGGCGGTCGCCCGTCCTCGCCGTCTCAAAGGAGGTAATTTTTATGGCAAGCAACCGCATCGGGCGCATCAACGAAGAGATTCAGCGCGAGCTGAGCGCTCTTCTGCGCACGCTCAAGGACCCCCGCGTGCAGGGCGGTATGGTGACGCTCACGCACGTTGACACGACGACGGACCTGCGCTACTGCCGCGTGTTCGTCAGCGTTCTGGACAAAACGCAGGAAAAGGACGTCATCAAGGGGCTGAAATCCGCGGCGGGCTATCTCCGCCGTGAGCTGGGCGCGTCGATGAGCCTCCGCTACACACCGGAGCTGCAATTCACGGCGGACGATTCCATTGAGTACGGCGCGCATATTCTCTCGCTTCTGCGCGACCCGGAGAAGGTCAAGCCCGCGAACCCGGCGAACGAAACGATCCATTTGGACGGTGACGACGCATGACGGTAACACAGACCGCAGAGTACCTGCGCGCGCATGACAACTATCTGATCCTCACCCACCGCCGTCCGGACGGCGACACGCTCGGCTGCGCGGCGGCGCTTTGCGCTATGCTGCGCGGTCTGGGGAAAACGGCGGCGGTGCTCCCCAATGCGGAGACCACCGCGCTCTACGCCGATTACGTCGCGCCCTATTGGGCGGAGGAGAACTACCGCTATGAAACGGTGGTCTCCGTGGACCTTGCGGCGCTCAGTCTTTTCCCCGACAATGCGGAGCGGTTCAAGGACCGGGTCGATCTCGCCATCGACCATCATCCGAGCTACGAGGGCTTCGGCGCGGAAAGCTGCGTGCAGCCGGAGTGCGCGGCCTGCGGCGAAATTCTCTGCGCTCTGGCGGTCGAGCTGGGGCAGCTCACCCCCGCCGCCGCGCTGCCGCTTTACGTCGCGGTCAGCACGGACACGGGCTGCTTTGTCTACTCCAACGTCACGGCAAATACGCACCACGCTGCCGCCGCGCTGATGGAGACGGGCATTGACTACCGCGCGGCGAACAAGCGCCACTTCCGCACGAAGACGAAAAAGCGGCTCTCTCTTGAATCGGAGCTGCTCCGCACGATGGAGTTTTACGACGAGGGCCGCGTGGTCATCGTCACGCTGCCGCTTTCCCTGATGGACCGCCTTCACCTGAGCGAGGCGGACATGGACGACGTGTCCGCGCTCGGCGGCGTCGTCGAGGGAACGGACTGCTCCATCACGCTCAAGGAGACGAAGGACGGCGCGTGGAAGATCAGCGTCCGGACCGGCGCGCGGGTCAACGCGACGAAGGTCTGCGCCGCGCTCGGCGGCGGCGGGCACCGCGCCGCTGCCGGCTGCATCTTTCGCGGCCCGCTCGCGGAGGCGAAGCGCGCCATTCTCGCGGCGGTGCAGAACGCCGTTGAAGCATGAGAGAGCTCGCAGAGAACGAGGTCGGCGGGCTGCGCGAGTGTCTGGAGGCGCTGGCCGCGCACCATAACCGCGTGTCCGTCCATTTCAAGGGCGCTTACCACAGCCGGCCTTATGAAACGACGCTCTCCGGCTTCGCCGCCTCTCTTGCGCGGGGCGAGGCCCGCATCGCCGCAGTGGAGGAAGCGGGCGCGGTCGTCGGCTTTTGCAAGGTCGATCTGACCGGAGAGAGCGGAAAGCTCGACTATCTCGTCGTGCTCCCGGCCTGCCGCGGCAGGGGCTATGGCAAAGCGCTGATGGACTGGGCGATGGGCGTATTTGAGGAAAACGAAGCCGGGCGCGGTTTCCGCCCCGAAAAACCGTGTTTTCCCTTGCCGCTCGAGGGTACGGCTTTCAAATGAACGCGCACATTCTGGTGCGCGGGCAGTAAGCGCGATTTATTTCACCGCAAAGGAGGACCGCCCATGCCGGACGGCATCATTATCATCGACAAGCCGCAGGGCTGGACAAGCATGGATGTGTGCGCCAAGCTGCGCGGCGTTTTCCGCGAAAAGCGGGTCGGCCACGCCGGGACGCTTGACCCGATGGCGACCGGGGTCCTTCCCGTGTTCGTCGGCCGGGCGACCCGCGCCGTTCAGTTCGCTGAGAACGGAAAAAAGGAATACCTCGCCGTTTTGAAGCTCGGTCTTGTCACCGACACGCAGGATACGACCGGCATCGTGCTTGAGTCCTTCCCTGTCAACGCGGACGCGGACGCCGTCCGCGCGGTGCTTCCGCGCTTCACCGGCGAGCTTGAACAGCTCCCGCCGATGTACTCCGCGCTCAAGGTGAACGGGCAGAAGCTCTGCGACCTTGCCCGACGCGGGCGGGAGGTCGAGCGAAAGCCGCGCACGATCACCGTTTACGCGCTCGAACTTTTGGACCAGCCCGCCCCGGACGAATTTTCCCTGCGGATCGTCTGCTCCAAGGGGACCTATGTCCGAACGCTCTGCCACGACATTGGGCGGCAGCTCGGCTGCGGCGGCTGCATGGCGGCGCTGCGCCGCACGATGGCGGCGGGCTTTACGATCGACGAGGCCGTGACGCTTTCACAGGCGCAGGAGCGGGGCGCGGAGCTTTTGACGCCGGTGGACGCGTACTTCCGCGACCGCCCGCGCTTTACCCTGCAAAACGAGACGCAGGAGAAGCGCGCGTACAACGGCAATCCCTTTCACGCGCGCGGCCTTGCCGACGGCGACTGGCGCATATACGACCGGGCGGGCCGCTTTCTCGCCCTCTCGCACGCCGAGGGCGGCGAGGTCCGTCCGATCAAAAATTTTTTCTGAGGAGCGTTGAAGGATGAGTGAAGCAACGGTCATTGCGCTCGGTTTCTTTGACGGGGTGCACCTTGGACACGGCGCTCTGCTGCGGAAAACGGCGGAGCGGGCCGCGCAGCTCGGCGTGACCCCGGCGGCGTTCACCTTCGACCGTTCGCCAAGGGAATTTGTCACCGGCACACGCGTGCCACTCCTTACCGACGCGCAGGAGCGCGCGGCGCTGATCCGCGAGCTTTACGGCGTCGAGCGCGTTTTCGTCGCGGTTTTCGATCGGACGATGATGACGATGCCGTGGCGGGCGTTCGTCACCGACCTTCTGGTGGCGCGGTATCACGCCGTGCATCTGGTCGCGGGATACGATTTCCGCTTCGGCAGCGGGAACGAGGGCGACTGCGGCCGGCTGCGCCTTCTCTGCCGCGAGCTGGGGCTTGGCTGCGACGTGATCGCGCCGGTGGAGCACGACGGCGTTACCGTCAGCTCCACTCTCATTCGCCGCCTGATCGAGGCGGGCGAGGTGCGCCGCGCGGCGGAATTTCTCGGTCATCCGCACCGGATGCGCGGGTCGGTTTGCCACGGTCAGGGCGTTGGGAAAAAGCTCCTTTTTCCGACCGCCAACCTCCTCCCCGCGCCGCACATCATTACCCCCGCGCGCGGCGTGTACGCAACGCGCGCCTTTCTGGACGACGGCACCTCATACGCGGGCGTAACGAACGTCGGTGTACACCCCACCGTCGGCGCCGGGGATACCGTGACGGTCGAGACCTTTCTCACGGATTTCAGCGGCGACCTCTACGGACGGGAGCTTCGGCTTGATTTCTACGACTTTCTCCGTCCGGAGCAGCGCTTTCCCTCGGTCGCCGCGCTGTACGATCAGATCTCGCACGACGCGGCGCGCGCCCGCGCGCTGGTCGAGCGCACAGACGGCTGACGGCCCGCGCGGCAGGGATGCACGGGCAAAATGAAGCCTTAAAAAAAGCAGAAAAAACGAGAGAAACTTTGGTTTCTCCCGTTTTTTTCGTTCCATATGTGCTGTCCGCACGGCAGACAAAAGCGGGAGAGAGCATCGGCTCCCTCCCGCTTTTTCCATACCGTCCCCGACGGTCTTAATCGGTATACACCGTCGTCGTGATCTCGCCGCCGGCGCAGTCGAAGGTCACCACGTCGGAGTAGGCGTAGTTGTTCATTGCGTCGCGCATCTCATAGATCATCATATAGCTGCCGTCCGGAAGCTCGGTCTCGAAAAAGGCCGTGTCCTCGCTCACGATGATCGTGTCGATCTCATAGCCCTCAAGATCGTCGTCCTCAGAGAGCGTGGAGGCGTACCAGATGGTCGTGATCTCGTCGCCGTTCTGTAACAGCCTCAGCTCCTTGTCGGCCATGCCGTTCTCATCGTCGATGCCGCGCCGCGCGCCCAGGATCGACCACTCCTCCTCGTCGAAGTCGTAGGCTACCTGAAGGTTATACTCCTCGCCGTTGAGCAGAATGGGAACGGAGTAGAGGTTGTAATCGTCGCCCTCGAAGCTCAGCTCCATGTACACAAGGCAGTCGTCGATGCTGCCCCATACGCCGCGGAAATTGTCGTAGAATACGCCGTTGTCCCAGTCCGCGGTCATGTCGTTGTCGGTTCCCAGAAGCAGCAGCAGGTCCTCCTCCTCGTCAACGTAGAACAGCGAGAAGCCGATGCCCGCAAGAACGTCCGCCGCCTCCGGTCCGAGTGTCAGGATCGACGTACCCTCTTCGTTCACATCCAGCGGCGCGTCGTCCCAGCCCATGCTGCTCAGGCTGTACACCTCGGGAAGCTCCTCCACCTCCACGTTCATATTCGCGACGTACTCCATCCCGGACTCATCCAGCTCGCCGGTCAGCTCATAGGCGTAGAAGTGCTTGAACGCCTCTCCCGCGCCAAGTCCGGCATAGCAGATGAAATCATCCATGTCTCCGTTGTAGGAGTAGTAGCACGACAGGCCCGTGGCCTCCGTGCGGTAGCGTCCCTTCACCTGATAGAGCACGCAGTCGTCCAGCGCGTCCAGCACATCCTGCGCGGAGTCGAGCAGCCCCGTGCTCTGCCGCGCCATGTGTCCGAGGTCCACCAGATTGGAATAGCCCTGCTCTCTCGTGTTTCCGCCGTAGTTCTCGCTCTGCGCGGCCACGCGGCCGAAGCGCGAGAAAAAGCCCGGGTCCTCGCATGCCGCCGACAGCGCCTCCGCGCCGAAGGCCTCGTACGCCTCCAGCAGGGGGCCGATCTTGGACAGGTCGGTAAGCGACAGCGTCGTATTGTCCTCCGTCCACGCCACCTCGCAGCCCTCATAGTACGCGTCGCAGATGACCTTGCCGAGCGCCGCGCCGTCCATGGAGGGGTTCTTCGCCAGCGCGCCCACCCACTCGGAATAGTACCAGCCGTTTGCCGGCTCCGTCTCCTCCGAGGCGACAAGGTAGCGGGCGATGTCGCAGAAGGTGTAGGCGACGTCCACCGTCGCCATCAGGCAGGTATCGAAGCCGACCAGCTCCAGCGGCGGATTCTCGTCCGACAGGTCCCACACCTCGTTGAAGGCCGCGTACATCTCGTCGATCGTCAGCGAATCGTAGCCGTACAGCTCGTCGAAGGACGCGCCGGAGACCGAGCCGCCGCCGTGGTTCCAGAACACCACAGCCGTCCGGTCCGCCGGGTAGTTGGTCTTGGCATAGCTCAGGAACTCAGCCAGCGTCTGTCCGTCGCCCATGTTGGCAAGCGGCTGCTGATCGACCAGCTCAAGCCCCTCGCTGCTGTAAAGCCAGCGCTGGGTCGCGTCCGCGTCCACCAGATCGTTCTGCCACTCGTAAGCGCCGCCGGTCTGAATGACCACCTTCACATTCTCGGGCAGCTCGACCTCCATCAGCTCGTTCAGATCGTCGGTGGCAAAGCCGCCGTCAGACTCCAGATCGCTTCCGCACAAATACCAGTAGATCGCCCATGTCCCGTCCCAGTCCACAACGACGGGATCGTCGTCCCACTCCTCGTCGTCACAGGCGGCGAGCGTAAACGACATCGCCAGCGCGGTCAGCAGCGCCAGTATCCTTTTCTTCATAACATTCTCCTTTCAAATTTCAAGCGGCCGGCGGTTCCCCGCCGCAAACAGGCGCGCTTACGCCTCCTCGTGCGCCGTCACCGCGATGTGCAGCTCGTCAAGCTGCTTCTGCGTGACCTCGCCGGGCGCACCCATCATGATATCCTGCGCGTTCTTGTTCATCGGGAAGGGAATGATCTCGCGGATGCTGTCCTCCCCGGCGAGCAGCATCACCATGCGGTCCACGCCCGGGGCAATGCCCGCGTGCGGCGGCGCGCCGTAGCAGAAGGCGTTGTACATGGCGGGGAACTTGGCCTTCACGTCCTCCTCGCCCAGACGCACCAGCTCGAACGCCTTTATCATGATCTCCGGATCGTGGTTCCGCACCGCGCCGGAGCTAAGCTCCACGCCGTTGCACACCAGATCGTACTGATCGGCGGTGATGGTCAGCGGGTCGATCTCGCCGCGCTCGGCGGCAAGCATGGTCTCCATGCCGCCCTTTGGCATCGAGAAGGGATTGTGGCAGAACTCAAGCTCGCCGCTCTCCTCCCCGATCTCGTACATCGGGAAATCGACGATCCAGCAGAACTCGTACCGCTCCTTATCCATGTGACCCTCACAGGCCGGGCCGAAGGTCTTGATCGCAACGCCCGCCGCCTTGACCGCGCTCTTCCCCGCGCAGAGGATCACAAGCGTTTCGGGCCCGAGCGCCAGCTTCTCCGTAAGCTCCCGCTTCACCGGGGCCGCGAATTTCGCAACGCCGCCCGCCGGCTCGCCGTTTTCATCCAGCTTGAACCAGAAGCTCTTCACGCCGCTCTGCACCTCGCAGTCGGCCAGAAGCTTATCAATTTGCTTACGGGTGAGCTTGCAGTCCGTAATGGGGATCGCCTTTACAGTCTGCCCGTGCAGCGGCTCAAACTCGCATTCCGCAAACAGCTCGCTCACGTCGCTCGCGGTCAGGTCGATGCGCAGGTCGGGCTTGTCGCTGCCGTAGACCTCCAGCGCCTCCTTATAGGCGATGCGGCGGAAGGGCGGCTTGGAGGCGATGTTGTACGCGCCAAACTTCGCGAAGACCGGGGGCAGCACGTCCTCGCACACGGAGAATACGTCCTCCTGCGTGGCGAACGCCATCTCCATATCCAGCTGATAGAACTCGCCGGGAGAGCGGTCGCCGCGCGCGTCCTCGTCGCGGAAGCAGGGCGCGATCTGGAAATACCGGTCGAAGCCGCTGGTCATCAGCAGCTGCTTGAACTGCTGCGGAGCCTGCGGCAGGGCGTAAAACTTTCCGGGGTGCTTGCGCGCGGGCACCAGATAGTCGCGCGCGCCCTCGGGCGAGGAGGCCGTCAAAATCGGCGTCGTGATCTCAAGAAAATCGTGCTCCATCATCGCCCGGCGCAGCGCGGCGATCACGTTGCAGCGCAGAACGATGTTCTTTTTCACCTCCGGGTTGCGCAGGTCGAGATAGCGGTACTTCAGGCGCTGCGTCTCGTCCGCCTCGCGGCTGCGGTTGATCTCAAACGGCAGCGACTGATGGCGGCAGCGGCCGAGCACCGTGATCTTCTCGGGCACGACCTCGATCTCGCCGGTGGGCAGCTTGCTGTTCTTGCTCGCGCGCTCGCGCACAACGCCCTCCACCGAGATGGTCGATTCCTTGTTCAGGCTCTTAACGAGCTTCAGCTCCTCCTCGTTTTCCACAACGATCTGGGTCGTGCCGTAAAAATCGCGCAGCACCACGAAGGCAAGGCTTCCGCCGACCTCGCGGACGTTCTCCATCCAGCCGACCAGCTTCACCTTCTCCCCGGCGTTTTCAAGCCGCAGCTGGCTGCAATTGTGTGTACGGGACTGCATCATACGCAAAAAACAACTCCTATCTGTATATTTTTATTTATATATCACTTTCCGTATTCCATTTATACGGTAAATGGCTTCTTTTTCGGGTTCACAATATCGCGCCAGTCGAGGTCGCCGCGGTTCAGGCCGAGGACGAGCATCTCCGCCGTGGCGACGTTGCTTGCGAAGGGAACGTTGTTCTGGTCGCACAGGCGCGAGATATAGCTCACCGTCCCGCATGACGCTTCATCGTGCGGGTCGCTGAAAAACAGCACCATGTCGATCTCGTTGTATGCGATGCGCGCGCCGATCTGCTCGGCGCCGCCGTGGACGCGGGCGAGGAAGAGATGGATCGGAAGCCCCGTGGCCTCTGCGACCAGCTTGCCGGTAATATTCGTCGCGCAGACGGTATGTTTGGAAAGCACCCCGGCATAGGCGGTGCAGAACTGCACCATCAGGTCCTTTTTATTGTCGTGTGCCATAAGAGCGATATTCATAAAACCGCGCCCCTTTCTGTCGTTTCTTGTTGAATTTCATTACCGTCTCGGAAGCCGCATCAGCGGCACATGCTCTCCGGTCAGTCTTCTTGCGATGTTCCGGCAGGCAAGCTCGGCGTAGCTTCGGCTGGAAAACACCGTCAGCGCGCTGTGTCCCAGCGCAATGGGGATATCCTCATCCTCCGGGATCACGCCCAGCAGCGGCAGGCCCGCCGCGTCGATGGCGTCGTCGATGTTACTCCGCAGCGCCTTGAGGAGCCTTCGCCGCACGCGGTTGACCACCAGATGCAGCTTCCCGTTCGGAAAGCGCCGCAGCTCCATCACCGTGCGCTGCGCGTCGCGCAGCGACGTGGGGTCGGTCGTCGCAACGACGACGGCGCGGTCCGCGCCGCACACGGCAAGCTGAAACGCGTCGCCCAGTCCGGCTCCGGAGTCGATCAGGCAGTAATCGAACTTCTTTCGGATATCGTCCGTCAGCGCGCGCATTCCGTCAAGCGGGATGCCGCCCGCGCGAAGGCTCACCGGCGCGGTCAGAAGATACAGCTTTTCGCAGAAGGGATGGCGGACCGCCGCCTGCTCAAGCGCCGCGCGCGACGCGATCACATCCGAAAAATCCATCAGCGCGCAGTCGCTCATCCCGAACGCAAGATCAAGGTTGCGCAGCCCGACGTCGCAGTCGAGGCACAGCGTCCGATATCCCATCTGCGCCAGCGCGGAGCCGACAAGCGCGGTAAACGAGGTCTTCCCCGTCCCTCCCTTGCCGGACACTACGGCGATCACCTGTCCCATTCCGATCCTCCCTGCGGCATGCGCCGCGTAAAAAATATCTGCCGCCCGGGTCCGCTGCTCTTAAAGCGGCTGCTTCTTGATCTTCGCGAAGGCCCTCGGATACCTCGCGTCCGTCGCGGCGGTCTTTTCCACGATCACCACGCGGTGAACGACCTCGCAGGTCGGGATGCGGTAATCCTCCACCCCGACGATCCTTCCGCCAAGCGTCTTAACGGCGCTTTTCGCCGCGGAGATCTCCTCCTCCGTATCGACGCTCTTCATGGCGAGGAAGCGTCCGCCGACCTTCACCAGCGGAAGCGCCAGCTCGCAAAGCACGTTCAGCTGCGCGACGGCGCGCGAAACGGCGAGGTCATAGCGCTCTCTGTGCGCGGCGGCGAACTCCTCCGCCCTTGCGTGGACGCACTCCACACGCGCAAGCCCCAGCTCCGCGCAGACCTCTCTCAGCCAGAGAATGCGCTTGCCGAGACTGTCGAGCAGCGTAAGCTCGAAATCGTCCTGCAAAATGCGCAGCGGCATGCCGGGAAAGCCCGCGCCCGTCCCGACGTCCACGACCGACCTGCCCGAGAGCGAAACGAACCGTGTCAGCGCGGCGCTGTCGAGCATATGCAGCCGCGCGACGGCCTCCGGCTCCGTGATCGCCGTAAGGTTCATCACGCGGTTCTTCTCCAGCAGCAGCCGGGAGAACCGCTCAAGCCCGTCCGCGCGCCCCTCGTCCAGCCCCAGCTCGCGCAGACCCTGACGCAAAATCTCCGTCATTTCTCTCTCTCCCTGAGCAGGTCGCGGATCTCGGTGAGCAAAAGCTCCTCCTGTGTCGGCTCAGGCTCCTCCGGTTCCTCCGGCTCGGGTCTGGAGAGCTTATCATGCATCTTATTGATGCTCTTAACGATGCAGAACACCACAAATGCCATGATGATAAAGTTCAGGATCGCGTTGATAAAGCTGCCCAGCATCACCACGCCCCCGCCCGGCAGACTGATCCCGAGCGCGGAAAGGTCGCTGTTCCCTCCCGTAAAAACGCCGAGAATGGGGTTGATGATATCGTTCACCAGCGAATCGGCGATCCCCTTGAACGCGCCGCCGATGATCACGCCGACAGCCATATCCAGCACATTGCCGCGCATGGCGAATTCCTTAAATTCCTTGAGAAACTTCCTCATGAAACTCTCCTCCGACTTTAAATTCCCGGCGCGGCCGCCGTTCGAAAGCGTCCATGCAAACCGACAGCGCTCTTTTTCC
>CAKTJA010000032.1 GCA_934567115.1 uncultured Oscillospiraceae bacterium | reverse complement strand
GCGCCCCACAGGGCGGAGGACGGCAGTCGCAGCATCGACCGGCCCCCGTGGCTGCGGGTATAGCTTCTGGCGACGCGGCAGGCTTCGTCCACAAGCTGCTGCGCGGTCACGCCGTCCCTGCAAAGCGCATCGTTGCGCACGATGAAAATAGCCTGTTCAAACAGATTGGTGTCCGGTGACTCGACGACGATCACCCGTCGGGACGTTCCCCTGACCATGGCGCATCACTCCCTGCCCACATAATTTTTACAAGGAAAGTATGCCCATGCGCGCGGCGGCTTATACCTCCACAGCGCCGCTTTCCGGAAGATAAAGCGCCAGAACGCCGCCGTCGTCGTCAAGCCCGCGCCGCCGCCGGCTTTCCGCAAGGATCTCCGTGACCAGCGCCTGCGGATCGTCGCCCTGCCAGTCAGAGAGCAGGGCTTGCAGCCAGTCGTCGTCGTTCACGTCGGCAACGCCGTCGCTGAGCATGACGAAGAAGGATTTCCGCTCCAGCCGGAAATGGGTGGTCTCCGGCTGCTCGTCCGCAGACTGAAGCCCGGCCGGCAGACACGAGCAGGTGATGCGCCGCACGCGCGAGCCGCGCTTGACGTAGGACGGGGCCGCGCCGTATTTATAGACCTGCGCCGCGCCGTCGCGCAGCGAGAGGAGCAGCAGGTCGATGGTGGTGAAGCTGTCGGAGACCTCGGAGCGGAGCGTGAGCGCGCCGTTGAGCGTTTTCAGCGCACCGGCGGCGTCCACCCCCGCGCGCAGGAAGCGCTCGAGAAGACGCACCGCCAGAGCGGACTCGCGGCGGGCTTCCTCGCCGCTCCCCATGCCGTCCGAAAGGAGCAGGCAGAGCGTGCCGTCCCCGGTCTCGAAATTCGTCATGCTGTCGCCGCTGACCGTTTCGCCCCCCTTCGGGCGCAGGGCCATGCCGACCCGATAGCTCATAAGCTCCGCCGCGGCGGCGGGCCGGGCGTCGAGATTTTCAGCCGTTTCGCTCAAAAGCTCGGAGAGCCGGGCGTACTGTCCGGCGGCCTGTGCGCGCGTATCGGCGAGCCGCCCGCGATACTGTCTGCGCAGCAAAAACGCGCTCAGCTCCGCGTTCACCGCCGAAAGAAAGCTCGGGAAGCGAATGCACCGGTCGGTAAAGTAGGAGGGGAAGTCGCCGCCGCGTCCCCTCCCCTGCGAGAGCAGGGCGGCGGTGGCGTCGTTGAGCGCGTTGTACGTCTTGGCGTACTCCCGCTCCCAGCAGATCGTGCGCAGCGAACAGCCCCGGCACACGCGCTCCGCCGCGCGGTCGAAGATCATGGCGGGATTTTCCTCCTCGGCCTTCGGGGTCCGCATCAGGCTGTCGTACAGCTCGCGCAGGACAAGCGCGGTCTCGCTCAGGCGCTGCTGCGCCGCCGTGCGCTGGCGCTCCTCGGCGTTTTCATCGCTGCGCTCGGCGGAGGCAAGGCGCTTTCCGCCGAACAGGCGGCTCGGCAGAAGCAGAAAGATCAGCGTTGCGCAAAGCCCCTCGTAAAGCAGGATCATCCCACGCTCCGCCGGCAGCGGAAGGGACAACAGCACCAGCGGAACGCACCACAGAAGCGCCGCCCCCACGCGGCGCGCACGGCGCTCCGGACCCATCGCCAGCGCGCTGAAGCTGTAGACGGCGGTATGGAGGAAGCTCCCCGGCTGCGCGGCAAGGTCCATCGCAAGGCCCACGCCGAGCGCGGCGGTCAGGGCCGACGCCGCCCCCCGGTCGTAGGCAAGCAGCATGACCAGAAGCATCGCGGGGATGCGGCCCGGGGCGAAGCCGTTGGCAAACTCCAGCGAGGAGGCCGCCATCAGAACGCCGATGATCACGACGAGCAGCGCGGTCTGCCGCCGCTCCTCGCCGCACTCGCCGCCGTCGAGCACCGTGCGGCAGCAGACCGCCGCAAGCACGGCGAGCGCGATGCTCAAAAGACACTGCGCGGCCTCGTCAAGACCGGATTGCAGCAGGTACACAAATTCCACCGACAGGTACAGCGCGGCGGTCGAGATGGGGAGGAACAGCCGGTGACGGTACCATCGTGTTTCGCAGAAGGCGTTGTTCGCCGTATAGAGCAGAAGCGCGACGGCGAGGGCGCGCAGGGCGTGCGAGAAATCCAGAAACAAAAGCGCGCCGAGCACGCCGCCGGCCAGCGCGGAAAGCCCCCGTCTGCCGGACCCCGCCGCCGCGATCAGCCCCAGTGCGAACGGCGCGTAGCCGCCGAACAGTCTGGCGCCGAAGAGCACGGCGGCGAGCAGAAAGCAAATGATACAGGGGACAAATCGTTCCCATTTCTCCAATTTTACGGCAAGCTCTCCACGCTTCAAGGCTTGTCCACCTCCCGAACGTTTTCCCCTATTGTAGCGGGAGAGCGGCGAAAAGCGCGTCGGGAAATAGCGTGGGAGAAATAAGCATACGGCAATATTTTTGCCGGGAAGCGCCGGGGCCGCCCCGACCTCCGGCGTTAGAAGTCCCGGGCCATGACAGCGGCGCGCGCGAGCGCGTCTGCCATGCGCGCGTCCGCGTCAACGCGTTCGTCGTCCAGCCCCTCGGCGCACAGCAGCTGAAATTCGGGGATGCCGAACATGGCGCACAGCGCCTTGAGCTGGCGCGCGCCCATTTCCATCCACGCTGTTTCGGGGAGGGAGTAGTCGCCGCCGCGCGTGGTGATAAGCAGGAGCTTCCGTGCGCGGCAGAGACCGGCAAGAACGTTTTCCCCATAGCCGAAGGTAATGTCCCGCATGGACACGCGCTCAATGTAGATCTTTACAACTGCGGGAAAGGACAGGTCCCAAAACGGCGCGGCGATGACGATCCGGTCCGCGCGGGAGAACTGCCATGCGTCGTCGAACATTGCGTCGTCCAGCCGCCCCTCGGCGGCAAGCGCGTCGCGCCGGGCAAGAAGCTCCGGGTACTGCGGCTCGATCCGTTCGCGCGTAAGGTCGCGCCGTGTCAGGGTATACGAGGGGTGCGCGGCGGAAAACGCCTCCAGAAAGCGGCGGGCGAGGACTCGCGTGCGCGAGGCCTCGGCGCGCATGCAGGCGTCGAGATAGAGAAGCTGGGCCATGGACATGCTCCTTTCGAAAAGGGAAGGCTCGGGCCGCACCCGGCGTCCCGGCGCTTTCAGTATAGAGGCTTTTCTGCCGCGCAGCAAGTCCCGGCAAAAAATTTCGGTCTGGCGTTGCCAAACGGAGGGAAGTGTCGTATGATAATATCGTTCCGCGCCGGCGGCTTTGACCGGGCGCATATTTTGCGGGAGGGAGAGATCATGGTCTTTTTTACGATGAATCCCGTTTTGATCGCCGCAGCCATCGTCCCGGCGGTGATCCTGCTTTCGAAAATCTACCGGGCCGACCGGCTGGAGCCGGAGCCGAAGGGTCTGCTGGTCGGGCTGGTGGTGCGCGGCGCTCTGGCCACGGCGATCGCCCTTGTGCTTGAGGAGCTTGGCTCTGCGGTGCTGGAGGAATTTTACGCGGAGGACACGCTGCCCTATAACTTCTTTATGTACTTCGGCGTCGTCGCCTTTTCCGAGGAGGGGGCGAAGTATTTCCTGCTCAAGCGCCGCACATGGAGGTCGAGCGCGTTCAACTGCCAGTTTGACGGCGTGGTTTACGCGGTATTCGTTTCTCTGGGCTTTGCCCTGTGGGAGAATTTGGGCTACGTCGCGATGTACGGCCTTGGGACGGCGCTGCTCCGGGCGGTGACCGCCGTTCCGGGGCATGCCTGCTTCGGCGTGTTCATGGGCGTGTTCTACGCGCTTGCGAAGCGGCGCGAAAACGAGGGAGACCCGGCGGCCTCCGCGCGCTTCCGCCGCGCGGCGGTGCTTGTGCCGGCGCTGCTGCACGGGGCGTACGACTTCATTGCGACGATGGAAACGCCCGGATGCGAGTGGCTGTTTCTTGGATTTGTGGCGGCGCTGTTCTTCGTGTCGCTGCGGCTGGTCCGCTCCGGTGCGCGGAACGACCGGTATATCGACGGTGAGCCGCCGCTCTGGTGAAGCGGCCCGGGACCGGCGGCGCGGGGACTGTGCCGCCGATGCACTGTCCGTGCGGCAAAAAAAGAGACGCAGCTTACTTCAAACTGCGTCTCTTTTCGTATACATGCGCGGCCGCGGGCGGCTCAGGCGTAGGTGTCGATCAGCTCACCCTTTGCGGTGATCGGAGGAGTTGCCGGCATCATGTTCAGCAGCTCCTGAGCGGCAAGCTCCTGCGTGTCCATCACCTTCTTGGTGACGGCGATCGAGTATTCAGTGGAGAACTGAGCGGCGCTCATATCCATGGCGGCGCTGGCGATAGAATCCATCATAAAGGGCGCTCCTTTCAAGATCGGCTGTCGTTTCCGCCATGGGGAATGTGCTCCGACATTCCGCCAAGCAGATCGAGCAGCGCTTTGGGATCGGACTCCTCCTGTGCGGAGTCCTTGTTGACGGCGGTGGCAGCGACAAGCTCGCTGCGCAGAATAGGGACCTCCGGCGGCGCGGAGATGGCCAAACGCACGCGCTCGCCATCGACCGACGTTACCGTGACGGTAATATCGTCGCCGATGAGCAGCGATTCGCCGCGTTTGCGCTGCAGGATCAGCATACTCCAGCCTCCTCCGGTCGATTGAATTCCGACAGCGGGTGGCGCATGCCATAGCTGTCCGTTTCAAGGATGATCTGGCGGGCCTCATTTGTTCGGGGGTCAACGACCACGGGGCACTTCAAATTCACCGTGCTCTCCGCGACCGGATTTTTCACGGCGCAGAGCACGTAGAAGCAGAGCGAGGAGATATCCTCCGCGCCGAAAAGCGCAAGCTCCGCGTCCTGCAAAACGGGATGATAGTCCGGGCACAGGGAGAACGGGTCCAGCAGGACGAAGGCGAGCGCGCTGGTCGCCGTGCTTTGAAGGCACAGCATGAAGCCGCCGCTGCCCTCAAACGGGAGCAGCAGAAAGCTGCGCTCGTCGTCGAAACCGAACAGGCCGTTCGGGAAGGAAAGCACCTGCGAGTCGTCGTATTCGATCTCGCCAAAGTACTTGGTCTGAAGCCTCATGGAGAATCCCTCCTCTTTTATGCCTGTGTGTCCACCGGCTCATAGTTCGGGTCGCTGGACGGGGGAACGTACAGCGGTCCGCCTATGTATTTGATGATGACGTCGGGGCGCTGCGTCACGGAGATCTCGATGTCGCCGGGGATAAACTCAAACTCGCCCTTTGAAAGCCGCCAGTCGAAGTTCAGCTTATCCATTTCATAGCGGATGTTCATCTCGCCAGAATCCCACGAAAGCTCCGGACCGACGGAGGGGATGAAGTCGATCCCGACGTTGGTCTTGATGTTCTTGTTTATCGCGTCGGCGGCGAACTGCGTCACCAGCTCCTCGCCGACCTGCGCCTTGAGCAGCAGCTGTCCCTGCTGGGCATAGGTTGCCGTGGCCTGATAGGCGGCCTGCTGTCCGCGCTGGGCGTTCTGCGTGATGTTGCGCGGGACCGACGAGGGCATGACGGAATTGCGGGACTCGAAGGTATCAATGTTCAGGCGAATGGGCCGGCTTTTGATGCTCAGTCCGTTTCCGCTGCGGGAAATCTCAAGATCCGCCGTTGCATGGGTATACTCCAGTCGGGCGTGCGATACCTTCATTTCAATTTCAATGGGCACGCTCTGGATTTCGATCAGAGGCATCATAGGTAATTACACATCTCCTTCCGGTATGCTGTCTCAGGGATTGATATAGTCCATCAGACTCTGCGAGAGAATGCTGTTTCCGACCTTCAGCGCCACGTTGTAGCAGTACTGCGCCCAGGAGAACGAGGTGATCGCGTCCGCCAGATCAACGTCCTCAATGCCGAGGAACTGCTCTTCAAGCGTATAGGCGTTGTCTTTCAGCTGCTCCTGATTGCTCTTGATGAAGGCGGCCTGCGTGTCCAGCTCGACGTGCTTGTCGTTCAGCATGGCGGCGGCGCTTTCGAACTTTCCGGCAAGGCGGTAGAACTCTTCCTTCTCCTCCGCGCTTGCCCAGTCGCCGCTGTTTTCGTCGCAGTTTTTCAGAATGTTGCCGAGCCGGTCAACGATCGAAACGATGTTTTTCGGGTCGCCGTCCACATCCGTGCCGAAGCCGAGGAAGGTAATGCCTTGAAGACCGACGCTGGCGACGCTCGAGCCGATGATCCTGCCTTCCTCGTCCTCCTGCATGCCGAAGCCGAGGTCGGCGTTCTTGCGCTCCTTATTCGCCATGTACTCAAGCGCGGCCAGATCCTTTTCCAGCTTCTTATAATCGTCGATGGCGATCAGGTCGCCGTTCGGCGACTTTTTATAGGACACCGCGAGAGCGGGGTCGGTGGTCTCGGCGCCGGCGGCGTCGAACATTATGGGAAGTCCGGTGGCGGCGTCAAGCTCCAGCTCCGGAACGCCGGTGTCCACCGGGATGCCGCGGTAGCAGAGCTTGCGGTCCGCGCCCTCGCCCTCCCAGGTGAAGGGGACGTTCAGTCCGTCCGACCCGGCGAAGACGAAGTTGTCGCCGTAGCGGCAGTTCATGCTCTGCACGATGCCGGTGGCCAGAGAGGTCATCGACTGGCCGAGCGCGGTAGCGCCCGCGCCGCGCGGGTCGCTCAGACCCTGGAGCAGCATGGAGAAGGCCGAGTCGTTCTTGCGGCTGTTGACGTCCTGAACGACGGACTCAAGCGTGTTCCAGGCGACCTCGTACTTATGCTGCACGGAATCGCCGAGCGAATACTGGCTGTTGGTGCGCTGGAAAGTGCGGCGGAGCTGGAAAGCCCTCGCCGCCGCAGCGGGATCTTCGGCAAAGGTGTTGAAGTTCCGCTGCGTCTGTACGGTCTCGCGCGCTTTGTTCATGGTGTAGGAGGAGCGCTGAAGGTTATAGCGGTAGGTTTTCAGCGTTCCGTTGGTGGTTGAGCGGATCATAGGGGCTTACCTCCTCCGTTAAAGGGTGACGCCGGTGCCGTTGATGAGCTTGTCAAGAACAGAGTCGATGGTGGTCATCAGGCGGCAGGCCGCGTTATAGGATTTCGAATACTGCATCAGGTTCATGGCCTCGTCGTTAAAGTCCACGCTGGAAACGGAGTCGCGGCTCGTATCCAGAGAGACGGAGGAGGCGTAGTAGGCGTCCAGCAGGGTGCTGGTGACCTTCATATCGTTGCCGAGAACGGAGCCGATGTTCACCCACATCTCCTGGAACGAGCCGGTGAACATAACGTCGCTGCCGGCCTCGTCGTCGATCATGTCGGGACGGTAATCCATCTTCTGATCGAAGAGGAAGAGCAGGTGGTCGATGTTGCTGCTGTCGGTCGAGGCGATCTCGTTGAGCGTACTCGGCTGGAGGAAGGAGCGGACGATCTGCGGACCGCTCGACCACGAAGCGGAGATGGAGATGTTCGAGGCGGTGATGCCCGTGGCGTCATCGTTGTCGTTGCGGTTGCTGAACAGCACCGAGCCCTTGAGCTGACCGCCGTTCGCGTCCAGAATAGCCTTCACATCGTCGGTCAGCTCCTCCGTGCGGTCAAGCGGGACCTGCAGCGCCTGACCGTTTGCGTCAACATACTCGCCGGCGGCGTTTGTCTTATAGGTGGGCGGATCGGTGGTATTGTCCGCGATCACGCCGTTTGCCTCCAGATACGCCTTCTGGCACGCGGTCAGCGTCATGGTGTTGTTCAGCGTCTTGGTCGGGTCGGTGATGACCGTGCCGTCTGCGGTGACGTACTGGTCATGCTCGTTGTAGACATAGCCCTGATTGGCCTTGTTGAACTCGGCGGCAAGACGGTTCGCCAGCAGGTCCAGCGTCTTCTGATAGTAGGGCAGACCGCGCTTGCTGGCGGCGTTCTCGTCCACATTGGCGATCGTGTCCGCCGAGGAGAACTCGCCCGATTCGGTGAGCATCTCGCGCTGCGACTGGAGCGCGCCATAAAGATCGTTGTCGTCCAGATCGGTGGCCTTGGAGGGCGTGCGGATGTAATCCTGCGCCCAATAGGTCTCGATGCCGGCGTTGTCCTTGTACTTGCGGAAGGTCGTGATCGTGACGGAGCCGTCGGCGTTCACGGTGGTTTTCCCCGTGCCGTTGCCGTACTCCGTCGCGTCCGTCTTGCGCTCGGCCTGCTTTTCGGTCGTGTACAGCAGACGACCGTTCACATCGGTCAGCTCGGAGACGGTCAGCCCGAAGTTGGGATCGTCGATCAGGGCGGCGTTCGCGGCGTCGTTGGTCGGATTGCCGTCCTTATCAAGATAGCGCGGGTTGGTGTCCGAGTCGGCGATCGTCTTATCGAAATTCGGATTCGGCTTAGGAACCTGTGTCAGAGAGAACTGAGAGCCGTAGATGCCGTCGATCAGCGTGGTGCTGTCGGTATTCACGGAGGCGTCGGGATTCGCGTCGCCGAGCTTGATGACCAGCTTTTCCACCCACTGCCCGCCGCCGATGTCCTCGGTGGTGTAGGTAACGTCGATCTTCATGTACTCGGAGAGCTGGTCGATCAGAAGGTTGCGCTCGTCGCGCAGCTCGAGCGAGTTGTCGCCGTGGATCTCGTTCTTGCGGATGGTGGCGTTCAGCCCACGGATGTTGGTCAGAATGGTGTTGATGGACTTGATGTCCTGATTATAGGCGGTGACGGCGTTCTCATAGACCTGCTGAAGCCGCGCGGCGTAGGCGTTGAGCTGTGTGGTCAGGGCCTCGGCGGAGGCGCGGACCTGAATATCGTACAGCTCGTGACCGGTCTGATCGGTCAGCTGACGCAGCTTGGACGCGAGATCGGACAGCTGCGCCTCGATGATGCCGAAGGCGTCGTCGCCGTCGCCGACCTCGTCGAGCACGGCCTGAATGTTCTCAAGTCCGGCAAGCTTTGCGTCCATGCTGCCGACGCTGGACATCTCGTTGCGGTAGCGAATGTCCAGATAGGGGTCGCGCAGCTGGGAAAGGCCGGTGCACAGAACGCCGTTGCCCACGCGGGAATCGAAAGAGGAATAGTAGCGGTCGGAGCCGGTGCTGCCGAAGCTGGACTGGTCCACACGCTGGCGCGTGTAGCCGACGGTGTTGACGTTTGAAATGTTGTTGCCGGTCACGCTCAGGCCCTTCTGCGCCGCATAGATCGCAAGGCGCGCCTGTGTGAACGAACCGAAAGTACCGATGGAACCCATAAATAATCTCCTTTATCTCGGCGGGGTAGAAAGCGATGAACGCCCTTTCAGGCGCGGAAATCCGTTTTCATGGACTGCGGAGGCTCGGCCTCCGCGGCGGTGTAGCCGGAGGACTGGGGGGGAGGCGTTTCCTTCCCCAGCGCGGCAAGGACCTGCTCGACCTCATGCAGGTTGCACTCAAGCGTGTTGCGCGCGACCTCGGCGTTAGCCTGATAGATGCGGTATTGATCCTGAAGCTCTCTCACGGCGGAGACCGCGTCGGCGCGCATGGCGGCGGGGAAGCGGTCCGGCACGGCGGCGAGCGGCACGCCGTTCAATCCGAGGGAGGAGAGAAGCTCCTCGCGCTTCTGCTCCAGTCCGCGAAAGCGCAGGGCGGCGGCCTGCTCCTGCCGCATCACCTTGTCAAGGGCGGTCAGATCGTCGCCGCACACGGCGGCGTTTTTCTGCCGCGCCAGCTCGGAAAGGTGGGAAAGCTCGTCTCTGAGCGTGTGCAGCAAAGAGAGGAAGGACTGAAATGCAGCATCCATATCAGGCGTCCTCCGCAAGGAACAGCATCCGACCGGCAATGGCCATGCAGTCCGGAACGTACTCTCCGGAGAGCACTGCGGCGCGAAGCGACTGGATGCTGCCGGTGGTGTTGGCGGTGCGAACCTCCTGCGAAAGGCGGCTGACAAGGCTGCGCTGGAAGCCGCTTTCGCCGGCTTCGGAAGAAAAAACGGCGCAGTCATAGCTCGGCTCGTCGGCATTTCTGGAGACGGAGCCGCGCTTAGGCTCGACATAATAGGAATTCGGCAGTCTCGCGGAGGAGATGCTGCCGGGATAAGAAGTCAGCACGTTATCTCACATCCTTCTTGTCAAAAAATAAGACGTACATACTTCATATGCTTTACTCACTACATATATCGGCAGAAATGTTATGAAAATAAGGCTCAAATCAGGAAGAAATCCCTAAAGCGGCAAAATCGAGGAAAATTTTCCGTTAAAAACAGGAAAAAGCCGCACGGGAGAGGTCTCCCATGCGGCGAGGATGGCGTTATAGAATAAGAGATGACGCGGAGCCAGCCACCTCAGTGCAGCCACTTCAGGTGCCGGAGCAGCACGCCCGCGATCTCGGTGCAGGAGGCCTGTGTGCAGACCGCGCCGATCTCCTGCGCGACCATGGGCATGCCGTATACCACGCTGGACGCTTTGTCCTGTCCGATGGTGTACGCGCCCTTTTTCCGCATCGCCAGAAGTCCGGCCGCGCCGTCCTGCCCCATGCCGGTCATGATGATGCCGACCATCCTGCATTGGACGACCTCGGACATCGACTGGAACAGCGCGTCCACAGACGGACGGTGTCCGCTGACCTTCTCGCCCGGCGTGCAGGAGAGCGTGTATTTGTTCCCGATGCGGACCACGCGCGCCTGTAGATCGGCGGGAGCCACCAGAGCAAGCCCACGGTGAAGCTCGTCCCCGTTCTTGGCCTCGCGCACCTCCATGCGGCACAGGCGGTTGAGACGGTCTGCGTACATTTTGGTGAAGCCGGGGGGCATGTGCTGCACGATGACCATGCCGGGAATGTCCTCGGGAAGGCGCTTCATGACCTCCAGCGTGGCCTCGGTCCCGCCGGTGGACGCGCCCAGCCCGATCAGCACCTGATCCAGCGCGGGAGCGGGGCCGAGCGGCGGGAAGGGCTTGACGTCGGCGCCGCCGCCCTCAGCCGAAGACTGCGGGGCGGGACGGACCTTCGCCGTGGAGGCGATCAGCACCTTCTGCGTCAGCGCGGTGACGAACGCGTCCTTGTCGTTGTGGGACAGTGGCTTGTGAACAAAGTCCACCGCGCCCGCGTCCAGCGCGTCGAACACCTTCAGGTCGAGCGAGGAGACAAGGATCACGGGAAGCGGATGCGCGGGGATGTATTCCCGAAGGAAATCGAGGCCGCTCTGCCCGGGCATTTCCACATCCATGGTGATCACGTCCGGGTTGAGCTTCGGGATCTTCAGCTTGGCGTCCAGCGTGTTGATGGCGTATCCGACGACCTCGATCCTCGGATGGGCGGAAAGCCCCTGTATGATCATGGTGCGTGCGACCATGGAATCATCGACGACCATAACGCGGATCTTCTGGAATGACATTGAGAAAGACGCCTCCTTGGGCTATTTTTGGAAGGTTGCCGTAGCCAGTCTGCGGTAAGGAGCGTTTTGACCCAGATTCTCCGAATAGCTGATCAGAAGATAACCGCCGGGAACAGTGGCGT
>CAKTJA010000031.1 GCA_934567115.1 uncultured Oscillospiraceae bacterium | reverse complement strand
CCAGACGGCTGCGGCGGTCGATGTTCATCTTCTGAAACGCGTTTTTGAGATGGTGCTTCACGGTGTTTTCCGAGATGTGCAGTATCCCGGCGATCTCGGCGTTGTGCATTCCCTTCGCAGCCAGCTCCGCCACCTCGCGCTCCCTGTCGGTAAGCGTTTCCTTCAGCTCGGGCACGTCGTCGGGCATGGCAAAGATGCGGCTCTCGTCCGCGCGGGTATAGCGGATGCTGAACGCCCTGATCTCGCGAATGGCCTGCGCGTGCCCGGAGGCGATGGACGGCATGAGGAACAGCACCTGAAAATATTTGCGGAAGCATGCGAGAAACGAATAGTTTTTATCCCGCTCCGCGATCGAGAGCGAGCGGTCCAGCCATTCGGCGGCCTTTCCGATCCGCCCGATCGCCAGATAGCAGAGCGCCAGCCCGCAGTACATGAAGTTCCGCGCGGCGGCGGAGACGAGCCTCGGATCAAGCTCCAGCGACGCCTCCACCGAAGCGATGGCCCGCTGGTACTCCTTTTTCAGCAGAAGATCGGTGATGCGGCAGGTCTTTATCAGGAAGTTGGTGAAGGTCAGGTCGGAGAGGGAATCGGCCCCGCCCTGCGCCCAAAGCGCGGAGCGCCCCGTTTCCATCAGCAGACCCAGCAGATAGCCGCGCACCGTTTCGACCATATAGCCGCCGATGCCCGTTCCCTTCAAAAACGCGTATCCGCGCGCCTTGTTCTCCAGATAATCGACCGCCTTTTGCAGTCCCGCCATGTCGGAGCGGTAGATCGCGTTGATCCCCAGCAGAAGCGCCGCGCCGTATGTGGCAGAGGCGTTCCTCGCCTGCTCCGAGAGAAAGGCGGCCTGATACGCCTGAATGTCGGACTCCTCAAACCGCCCCTGCACGGAATACGCCTCGCCGCGATAGATCTCCGCCGCGCCGGCGGCGTGCCCGTCGGTCAGGCGGTTGTAGCGCTTGAGCACAGCGGACAGCTTCTCCGCCGTATCCATCATCCGCCCCGGCTCGGCATGGAACAGGTACCACATCGAAGGGCAGCCGAAAAAAAACGGCTCCTCTGGGATAAACAGCTCCGAGCTGCGGTCGAGCAGCTTCTCCGCCCGCGCGTAGGCCGCGTCCATCCCGTCCAGATCGGGGAAAAACTCCAGCGCGTCCAGCAGCTCCCACTCGCCGAGCCAATGCCGGTCGCCGATCTCCTCAAGCAGAGCGCGCAGCTCCGCCATCCGAAGAGAAAACTCCGCAAATTCGCAGCCCGCGTAGAGCGCGTAGCACAGCCGCAGAAGCGACAGGGGATACCGCCGCCGCACCTCCCGCGGGCAGCGGCGCAGCACCGTCCGCGCCAGCGTGGTATAGCTCACCTCGCCGAAGCGCTCGGTGATAAGCCCCACAAGGCGGCAGGAAAGCACGCCCTCGTCATCCTCCGCGCGGAAAAAGCAGTCAACAGCGGCCTTTGTCATGCCGTTGTCCCGATACCACACGCCCGCCCGGTCATAGATCTCACGCCGCAAAGACGCGTCCGCCTCCTCAAGACGGGCGCGGAGGAAGCGCAGAAGCAGCTCGTGCGGGTAGTATCCGCCACGCGCGGCGTCCTGCCGCACAAGCGGTATGCGGCGGAAAAACGTCTCCCGCGCGCTTCCGGGCGGAAGCTCACCCGGCAAAAGCACATCGATCATCGCCGGGGTAACGCAGTCGAACGGGCTCAGCCGCAGCAGGGCTGTGCGCTGCGCGTCATCCAGCCGCTTCCAGAGCACGCGGTACAGCAGCTCGTCAAGCTCGCCGGTCGTTCCTCCCGTCTCGAGGCAAAGCGCCACCGCCGCCGGCCATCCTCCCGTGCTGCGCACGATCTCCTCCGCCTTTCCGTCCGCAAGCGGACAGCCGCACTGCGCCGCGAAGCTGCAAACGTCCTGCTTGGAGAGGAGCAGATCGCCCGCCCCCAGAAAGCACACGCCGCCCTCAAGCGCCTCAACGACGGGGCGGAGCCTGCCGAGGTTCTGCGTGATGAAAACGATATGCAGTCCGTCGGCCGGGCGCTTCGCCAGCGCGTCAATGACCTGCGGCGGCCAGTTGTCCGAGGCGTACTGGAAGTTGTCGAAAACAAGCGTGAGCGGCTTTTCCACACGAAGATCGGTCAGCGCCCGGGCGATAAGCCCCGCGTTGCTGCGGTTCAGAAAGCCAAGCTCCTCGATCCGGCGAACGCTGCTCTCATCCGCCGCCGCAAGCTGGCGCACAAACCAGTAAAAGCTGGTATCCGGTAAATTCTCCACCCCCGTGTACCATGCGACCGTGTCCGCGCCCTCAAGCGCACAGCTCACCGCCGTCGTTTTCCCGTAGCCGGCGGGCGCTTCGAGCACCGCAAGCCGGCTGCGCCGCATTTGCGCAAGCTTTTTCAGAAGCCCCTCCGAAAAGATATGCTTTTCCATTCCTCCACTTGCCTCCGCCGTTTCGGGCATATGATGAGGTGGACGCCCCGAAGGAGCGTCCACGATGCGCGCCGATTGCTCAGACGTCGAGGGCCGACAGCGAGGCGGCCCCCTTCTCCGATCCCCGGCGCAGGATCTCTCGGAACAATTTTACAGTGCAGAGTCTGTAAAAGCAAGCCTTAATCCGCACAAAGTCTTCGTGTCCGCGGGAGAAAAAAATGCCGCCCTGCACAGCGCGGAGCGTTTGCGGCGGATCACTTCTTGAGGCTGTCGATAAGGCGGCAAATTTTTCGCGGCGGCAGGGATACATGCGCGCGGGAAACCCGGAAATGGTGTACTACGCTATTGAAATCAGCAGTTTTCGGAACTTTTTCAAAGTTTTGAAAATTTGCTCAGCGGGGAAAAAGCAGCGCAGCCCCCAAGGGGGCCGCGCTGCTTTTTTGTATTGTTTCCCTTGCGGGCCGCTGCGTTTTACGCCTTAGAATCCAGGCTTACGCCATCCCTTTCAGGAAGCGCGCCATCATCGCCGCGACCTGCGCGCGCTCGGCGCTTGCCTGAGGCGCAACGCGGTTGTCGCCCACGCCGTTGATGATGCCGTTCTGCACCGCCCAGACCAGCGCGTTCTTCGCGTATTCGCTCACGCTCATCGCATCGTCAAAGCCCAGCGCGCCGTCCACGGCGGGAGAGCCGGCATAGCGGTAGAGCATCGCGGCAAGCTGCTCACGGGTGACGTTCGCCTGAGGATTCGTGCCGTCAGACACACCGTTGGCCTTCGCCCACTCCGTGCCCTTCTCGTACCACGTCGCACCGCCCTCGGTGTCCACGCCCGCAAGACGCGCGAGGACCGTGTTCACCATGCCGCGGGTCATCGGCTCGGACACGCCGAAGAGTCCGTTGCCAATGCCGTTGAACAGATCACGCGCGGCGACGAAGTTCACCTCGTCCTTCGACCAGTGGTTGCGCGTATCGCCGAAGTCCTTGGAATTATCCACGAGCTTCACCGTCGTATTGCCGCTCACGCTCAGCTGCACGCCGTTTTCGGTCGGGGTGGAGGTCTTGGCAATTTCCTCCGTGCCGTCCGGATGGACGATGATCGCGACCGTACCGGAGTTCGCGTTGCTGACGGGAATCTCGATCTTCGTCTCGCCCGCGCCGGCCGGCAGCTCGATCTTCACGGTCGGGGCGCTGTTGGAGCTCTCCCCCGCCTTGACATCGACCGGGACCGTCACAGCCTCGCCGTTCTTCTTCGCGTCCTCAACGGCCTTTTCGCTGATCTTGGTCTCCGCCTCGGTCTTGCCGTCCGCGCCGGTCTTCACCGTGCCGGTGGAGCCGTCAGCCTCGCGGCGCTCGGTCACGGAGCTGCCGTCGGGCTTCGTCTCGGTCCTGACGGTGGAGCCGTCCTTGTTGGTCGTCGTCTTGACCATGGTGCCGTCGGGCTTCGTCTCGGTCGTTGTGGTGGAGCCGTCGGCGTTGGTCGTCGTGGTGGTATTATTGTTGTTGTTATTGTTCGTGGTGGAGCCGGAGGAAGAGGAGCCGCCGGAGCTGCTGCCGCCGGAGCTGCTGCCGCCGCCCGAGGACTTCGCCTTGACCGTCAGCGTGCCGTCCACCGGCGTGCCGATCTCGTACTTATCCGCCCACTCGCTGTTGAGCGTCGGCGCGGTGGCGGTGATGGAGAAGCTGCCGACCGTCTTGCCGTCCGCCTCGGTGGAGGCCGCCGCCTTCGTTGCGAAGACCACGTCCTCCGTGTCGCCCTCAACAAGGTTCTCACAGGTCACAGTGAGCTCCGGGAGCGCGTCGCCCACAGTCATGCTCTTATCGTCCGCCTTGACGGAAATGCTGCGCCGGGAAACGGTGACCGTCCCCGTGCTCGCTGTGCCCATCGTCGCGTCGGACACGTACTCGGCGGTGATCCCGGACGTTCCCGCCTTGAGGACCTTGACCGTGGCGGTGTCTCCGTTTCCGGTCACCTCAAGCACGCCTTCGGAACCGGTCGTCCACGTCCACACGCCGTTCTCACCGGCGTTTTCCGCCTTGGCGGTCAGGGTAAAGGTATCGCCGTAGGTGAGCTTTTCGGGCATGCCGCTCAGAGTGACCGCCGCGTCTTCCTTATCCATCGCAGTGACGATGACGGTGATCTCATAGTCGTTATAGTTCTTCGCGCCGGTGACCGCAACGGCAATGGTCGCGACAGCGCCGGCTTCCTGACCGGCGGTATCGAAAATCAGGGTCGAGCCGTCGAGCGCGGGCGTACCGGCGATCAGCCCGGACACATCTTCCTTCACCGTGACCGCGCCGAACGCCGCCCCTTCGGGAAGTCCGGGCAAGGACAGCTTCTGACCAATGGTCGCCGCGCCGCCGCGAACATTGACCTTCACCGTCTCGCCGCTGTAGTCGGCCTTACTGATCTTCAGCGTGCCGATGGGGAGGTCGCTGCCCGCAGTGAAGTTATCACCCTCAGCCACGTCGAAGGTCACAGTGTATTCGCCCGCGTCAACGGGAGCGGCGGTCCCACCGTTATACTTCACGGTGATATCGCCCGCGCCGGTCAGCCTCACGAGATAAGGCGTGTCGACCGTGACCGGATCGCCGCCGTAGGTGTAGACGGCGGTGTCCAGATTCACCGTGTAGAAATCACCCACCACAGGCGCCTTCTTGGCGATGCTCCACTCGATCGTCTTGTCGGCGGTACTGCCGTCATCCGACCATACATAGCCTTTGCTTTCGGTCAGCATGGCGGTGGCCTTATACGTGCCCGCATCCGTCATCTCGACGGCGCCGCTGAAGGTGTAATACCCGTCGCCAGAGCCGTTCACGCCGCGCTGCATCGTGCCGTCATAGACCAGACCGGTGATCGCCGTGGGCGGGGTCACCGGCACCTGCTCGGGGTCATCCATCGAGCTCAGAGCCAGATAGTCGTCGCAGTACAGGTTCTTCTCATCGGTGCTATAGACATACTTTATTGTCTTGCTACCAATCTCGAAAGAGTGCGTCTGACCCTTGTCCGGGCTCTCCTTCTTCACGCCCACGAGGAACAGCTGATCGGGATACCCAATCGTACCTTCATCGCAGTTGGTCACGTCCACCAGCAGGGTTCTCCCGTTCAGCTTCACCACGTTCCACATGTGGTTGCCCGCACCGGTGCCGCCGCTCATCGTGCCGGTCACCGTATAGCAGGCCGTCGTCGCATTATTGAACTTGGACAGGTCGCACAGGTACTGGAACGCCTTAGCGTAGCCCTCACAGACGACGTTGGTGGCATCATCCCCGTCGAAAACGTAGACCAGCTGCCAGGGGTCGCCGTAGGGGGTAGTGCTGCCTTCCGCCGCAGCGGTGTTATAGGCCGTCAGAGTGCAGATCTCGTCCTTGAAGCTCGTCAGCTTGGTCCGGTCGTCTTCACCCTGATGCTTCGACGCAATGGTCTGCGCCGTCGTCACGGCTTTTTTGGCTCTGTCGACTTCGGTCGTATTAACCGTATAGCCATCACCGGCTCCCGGCGCGTAATTATCGGCTACTTTGAACTGGAACGTGAGACTCGTGACCCATAGACTGGTGCCATCGCAGCTCATTTCGTAAGGCGTGCTGGTACCCGCCGTCTTGTCATACCAGTACAGTTCATAGGGGCAGTCGCCCAGCAGACAGTCGATGATCTTGCCGGTATCCACCTTTTTTGCAAATGCATCCCCAACTTTTACCCTATCATCTTTACTCAAGGATCCCGAGTAGGTAATGCCCAGATCCTCCAGCGTCCACTTGAGATCGCTGATATCCGCCGTGATCGTAAACTTCGTGGAGGTTATCTCCCCCGAAGCGACCTTCTCGATCTTCCCCTTCAACTCGTTGTAGATCGTCTCATTCAGACCGGTAAGCCGGTCGCCGGCGGCGGAGCCGTACAGGGCGATGCCGTTGTCGCCGTAGAAAAGCTTCTCGACATAACCGGCGAACAGCTCGTCGTTGCTCATCTCGCCGTCCGCCTCGGAGCCATAGCTCCCCGCGTCGGCGACGATCCCGCTAATCTCGTTCTGCCCGGCCTCGGCGTTCTCCGCGGCCATCGCCATCGGAAGCGAGGACGCCATCACACTCAGGGTCAGCAGAATGCTCAATGCTTTTTTCATTTCTTCTTACACACTCCTTTTCGTTTTTTACACAGGTGCAGCGCGGTAGATTTCACTCTCCGTTTTCCTTGCCGATCTTCCTCCTTATCCGATCAAGTTTTCCATAACACGGTCATCCGCCGGCAGACCGGGGAACAGCCGTGTGATAAACGATTTGGCGCTTCATGCTCCCGCGCCCCGCATTCAGTATAGACGGGTGGCGCGGACTTGTCAACAGCGGCGGTCCCCCGTTATTCGCCGGCCTCCGCGCGCCGCCGGTACGGTCTGCTCTTTCCACCGCGCAGCTCGCGCCGCAGACGGCTGACGGTCACCGTCGTCATTCCGAGGAAGGACGCGATATGCTTGCTGCTCACCACGTCGGCCAGCCCCGGATAGTTCTCCAGAAACCACTCATACCGCTGCATCGCGGTATGCCGGTGCATCAGCATTTTCCCCCTCCAGTGGCGGCTCAGCCCCTCAAGAAGATAGCGGTTATAGACGCGCAGCAGCTCCATGTCCGAGTTCAGCATGGACAAAAGCTCGTCGACCGGGATCGTCACAACCTCGCAGTCCGTGATCGCCTCCAGTCCGATAAAGGACGGCTCTCCCAGCGGGTTGCAGCCGATCGCCATCTCTCCTTTGAGGTAGATGAAGCAGTCGGTCACCTCTTCGCCCTCCGGGTCGAGGACGAAGCCTCGAAACACACCGCTGAGCAGGATCGGTATCTGCGTCTGGACCTCCCCCGGCACGACCAGTATGGTATTTTTCTCAACATGCACCGGCTTCGCCATTTGCGCCAGTGCCTGTGCGCGCTCCTCATCGTCGATACGCAGCAAGCTTCCTATCGAAAAGTCTCCGTCCACAGCCTCGATCCTCCCTGTCTCTGTTTGATCCGTCTCCGATATTGTCGAACTGAGTCATGATATCACCGATTTCGGTTTCGCGCATTAACACAGGTTAAATCTATTCACTTTTTGGCGGAGCCGCACGTCTTTTTCCCTTCGCCGAGCGTCAAGGCTCTCTGCGGCGGCAATAGCGGGCGACGCTATCCTCGCGCGTGAGCTGCCCGCCGGTCAGCCGGTGAAGGATCGTGTCCGCGCTTGGGATCAGCGCCGCGGCGTGGACCACGGTCTGCGGCGGGTAGTGCGCGCCGAGCGCGCGGGCCGCTCCGGCAAACAAGCTCTGCACGGCGATGCGGCTCTGATACCTGCTGTAGATCCAGCGCAGCTCGATCCCCTCGCCGCAGGGCGCAAGCAGCAGACAGGCCGTGACCTCTCCATTCTCCAGCCACGCCATGCTCTCCTCCAGCAGCGCGCCCGGGTCGATGGCGGGATACATCGGGCCGTCCGGCGCAGCAAGCGCGGCGTTGAGGTCCCGCAGCAGATAGGCGGGCAGGCTGTTCAGCGCCGTAACGCGCGGTTCCTTCCGGTCAAGCGCCGCCGAAAGCGGACCGTTCAGCACGGCCGAGAGCGGAAAGCGGTAGACCGGCGACACGTCCTCGCACGCAAAGCCCCGGTCAAACAGCAGCGAGCGGACCGGTCCCTCCCCGTCCCCGGACACGACTGCGTCCAGCTCCCGCACGCCGGTCTCGTCGGCAAGCGCGCACAGCGCGTCGAGCAGCTCGCCCGCGATCCCCCGGCGGCGGACGGAGGCGTCCACGCCCAGCCAGCGCAGCGTGATTGCATGCTCGAAGCAGTCTGCTGCCAGCACGCCGCAGGGCGCGCCGCCAAGCTCATAGCCGAGCAGCAGCGGCGCGGCGAAAAAGCCCTCCGTCACTCCGGGCGGAAGCAGCGGCGCATAGCCGCCCGGCTCTCCGGGCCTGACGGAAACGATTCGACTGAGCATTTTCTCCTACCTCCCATCGCCGGGCAGACGCTGCGTCTGCATCTTGACATTGGTTTTCACAAGCTGCTCCGTATCTCTGTCCGGAAGCGGATCATCATGGTTGTAGTACGCCACCATGCCGCTGTTGATGATATTGCCCGAAGAATCATCATCCTCGCCGCGGTAAAGTCCAACGGCGTGATGACGGCTGAAAGGCGCGACCATATACTGGCTCGTCTCGGCCGCGAAGCCCTCCGAGGTGATGAGCAGCCCGTCGTCCGTCTGACCAAGGTTCCCGGCCACATGGTATTCATATTTGGCGGGCGATTCGCCGCCCTGGATCAGGACGTCTCTGAGCATCCTCTCATCATCCTTGCTCAGTTCGCCGCCCGCCTGAAGGTGCGTCTGAATCGCGCGGAAGCGCTCAAGCGCCTTCTCAGGGGTCAGCCCCCCGCCCGACAGCAGCTTCTTTTCCTTCAGCATATCAAAGTGCGAAATGGCGTATTCGACGCACCGCTCCGGATATTTGTGGAGATATTCCGCCGTCCAGTAGGCTGCGGACGCACGCGCTCCCTCTTTTGTATAGTAGCTCTGGATCTTCCAGATCATGACGCTGTGCGCCGAGCAGGCGTTTTGCAGCGGCACATCCGGGTCGTTGACGTCCATGTCGCGGACCGCCATCATCTCCCGCAGGGCCTGATCCAAGTCGGCATAGAGCGAGTAGACGCTGGCGATCTCCTGCCGCTGCTCCTGCGTCAGCGGCTCGCCGCCGTTTCTTTCTCCGTTTCTCTCTCTAACGTTTTGCTCCTTAAAGGCGGCGCGCATGGACTCCACCCGGCTCCGCAGCGCGGGATTGATGTGGCGGGCCAGCATGGCGTCCCGAAGCTGCTCGGGCGAGCTTTTGAACTGCTCTGTTTCGCCGCGCAGCTCGCGCAGCCTTTCGGGCGTATCCGCGCCGCCGAACGCCCCCCTGATGCGGTTCACCGCACCGGTCAGGCTGCCCATGATTTCCCTCGTCAGGATCGCAGGGGAATCGTCTTTGTTCTTCTCCGCCTGGATCATAACGACCCTGTGAAGCAGCTGTACCTCCTCCTCGGCCTTTTCCTCGCTTCCGAGCATTTCCGTAAAAACTCTCTTATAGCCGTTCCGCAGCTCGACAAGGAAGGTCTCCCGGGAATCGGCCACCGAAAATGTGCGGCAGGAAAAATCCGCTCCTTTCACGAATTCCTCCGCGTCGTCACGCAGATTTCCGTTTTCATCCAAAACGCCGTGCATAAGGGCCTTGACCATCATGGTATAGCAGCGGCGCAGAGGAATGCTCTCCCCATTGACCTCTATCGTTTCCGGGATCGTGGGGTGCAGCTCGCACAGGCCGTCCCCGACGGTCTTGGCATAGAGGAAGCCCCCGCTGTTCTCCGCGATCCGGTAAGCCTGAGCCGCCGGCAGCGTCTGGCTGAAGCTCGCGCCGCCGTGGCGCGCCCAGCCCTCCGCCGAAACGCCCGATACAACGCCGCCCCTGTACGTGCGCTGCTTCGCCCGCTCCTCCAGCTCGCGTCTGTGCTCGTCATAGACGCGGCGCTCCGCCTGCTCCTGTGTAAGCCCCGGCTCGCGCTGCATCAGCGTCCGGGCCTTCTCCCGGAACTCCTCCTGCGTGGACTTTTTCGCAAGATAGGCATAGGGGCTTCCGGGGGCAAAGATCTCCGCGCCGCCCCTCTCCGTCCGCATCGGCATGTGGAGGTTCCGTGCAACATCGCTTTCAAATATCCCCCATACCTCCATCTGCCGGTCGAACGCCTCGCTGTAGTCCTCGGACATCTCCATCGCAGCGCGGGAGAGTATGCTTTCGATCCTCCTGTCGTTCAGGCACTCCTCCCTCACCAGCTCAAGAAGGCCGTTGTTCGCAAAGGCGATGACAGCGCGCTCCTGCGCAAGCGCGCCAAAACGCCGCATATGCTCCTGCGCCTTTTCAATCAGCTGCCCGGCGGCGTCCCGATCCTCCGCCTGAGTGGCGATCAGCGCGACGAAATGCCGCACGCCATCCGTGTAATCCACCGTTGCGCCGTATCCCTCGGCAAGCTCGGCGTTCCCGCTGAAAAGCAGTCCTGCGGCGGCGCGTATGAATACCCGCGCCCTGACCTCCGCCTGCTCGTCGTCCTGTTCGGAGAGAAGCTCGGCCAGCAGCTCACGCACATGATCGTCCAGAAGCAGCGTGTGCCGCTGTTCTCTGCGCCGCTGCTCGGCAGCGCGCTCCTCCTCCCGTGCGCGGCGCTCGTCCTCTTCGCGGCGGAGACGCTCCTCCTCAAGGCGGCGCTGCTCTTCCGCCTCCGCCTCGCGGCGGCGTTCCTCCTCCTGACGCTGCCTGAGCAGCCTCCTCTCCCGCTTATTGCGCGGAGCGATCTCCTCCTGCGGCGGCTCCGGGATCGGGACCGGGGGCTGAGGCCCCTCCCCGCCGGCGGGCAGCCGCTCCGCGATCGCCTGTGCGACAGGCTGACCGGCCGGCGCGATCAGCCGCTCCGCCCTCTGCTCCGCCTGAAGCCGCGCGGGCGCCTCCTGTACAGGCGCTTCACGGTGCACCGGCTCCGCATGGTCGGCCGACCGCCGACGCTCTCTCTGCATATATTCCTCCAGCATGACAAAGGCCCTCCCGATATCATATATTCGCGTAACCGCCGTTACGTCGTCCGTTCTGCCGTCATTATACTTCCGGAGACGCGAAAAGGCAAGGGCGGCGCCAAAAACTCCCCGCCCCACCGAACGGGGCGCATGCGGTTCTTCGCTTTACCTGTACGCGCGGCAGGGGAAGGTCACGATCCGGGCGCGGGGACGGACAGCGCCATGCTGAGAATGAGCGCGAGGGAAAGACTTAAAGGCTTCTTCATTTTGTAGCCCTTCCCTTTTCGTTGTGCCGTTTTGTTTCCTCCGCGCTCCTTCCCTCCCCGGCCGGAAAGCGCCGAAGCGGAAAGCCGTCCGCCCTGCGGCGGCGCGCATGTCCCGGGAGGGAGACTGTTTATAGCATATGATAGACGGAGAGAAA